>CAMYOR010000055.1 GCA_947278105.1 uncultured Tissierellia bacterium | reverse complement strand
GGAAAAAGTCCATCTTCGTCATCTGGGGACCTTGGATAAGGGAATCAATCCCCCCAAAAAGCCGAATTCGCCCTTTCGTCTGGTCACCTGCTCCTCTCTTTCCTCTGTCAAAAGAGTCGATCGAATTTTAGAGTCCCTTGCTCTCTTGGACCCGGTCCCGGTGGAATGGATCCATTTCGGGTCGGGTGAGGGGCTTGAAGAGTTAAAGGCCCGGGCGCAGGAGGTCTTTTCAGGTCGGCGCCTTTCTTTCGTTTTTAAGGGCCAGGTCCCCAATGCTGAAATTTACCGGTATTATCAGGAAAATCACGTCGATCTTTTTCTGAACGCCTCGACGATTGAAGGAATCCCCGTCTCGATCATGGAGGCCCTTTCCTTCGGAATCCCGGTCCTTGCCACTCGGGTCGGGGGAACCCCGGAGATTGTCCGCCCGGGAGAAAATGGTTTTTTACTGGAAAAGGACTTCTCGAACGAAGACTATGCCCGGGCCATTGAAAGGGCCCTTGCCCTCAGTGAAAAAGAAACCGGCCTTTACCGAAAAAATGCCCGAGAACTCTGGGAAAAAGAGTTTCGGGCGGAAAAAAATTATCCGGCTTTTGTTAAAGAAAACTTTGATATATAGGATTTAATCTTCCTTAAAAATATTCCATTAAAATATCCGGCGAAATCGGCTAAGTTTCCCGATTTCGCCGGATACTTTTTGATCCTCCCTGCAGTCTTCCAAGGACTGGCAAGGTTTATTAATACCTCCGGCTTCCATCGACAGGAACGTCAATCCCATCCACCCGGTAATTATTGGTAAACTGCCACATCTTATAGGATCTCCGGTAACGGGGGCGGGCAACTCCGTAATGGGCGACCCAGGTTTCATAGCCCTCCAGCTGGTCCATATCCAGTTCATTTTCCAGCCAGTTGGCGGATCCGTATATGCCCGCCTGATAGCCGGCGGCCCGAATCGTGGAAAGAAAACCCTTGGCGGCCTCGGTTAAAGCCTGACGAGAAGCAGGTCTTTGATGGTATTCATCCTCGGTGTCCCAGTAGACTGGCAGGTCCAGGGCCCTACCGCCAATAATCCGAAGAGCCTCCTGGGCCTCATTGACCCCCTGAGAATAGGTGCTGGCTCCAGAGTACCAATAGGCGCCCAGTCTTGCCCCTCTTTTTTTCAGTTCATGATAATGGCGGTTAAAAGCGGTGTCTTCGTAAGTGGTTCTTCCATCTGAATAGCCGGTATAGCCCGCTCGAAGAACAGCGCCGGAGATATCGTCAGCAAGAGCATCATAGTCGATATTTTCCGGCCTCTGGTAATAGGAAAGGTCCACCACAACCCGGGGATCATGGTCCGGGATCGGCTGTTTGCTCTTATCCGGCTCAGTCACCGGTGGCTTTGGGATTTGCGTCTGTCCGTTCGAAAGTTCATAGCGGCTCAAGGCTCCGGTCGAGGGATCCATGTAAAAGACATGGCCATTTAATTTTAAAGTTCCGTATTGCATCGACCCATCATTGCCAAAATAATAGGTATCTTTTCCAATGGTTTTAAACTGATTCTGAAGGAGAATGCCGGTCGACTGGGGATAATAAATTTTTCCCTTGCTGAAGGTCAGCTGATTATCTTGATGGAGGATCCCCGTTTGAATGTCTAGAAGGAAGAGTTTCCCCTTAAAGCGGTAAACGCCTTTCAGGGCTTCTCCCTTGGATCCGACCAGGTAGATATCCTTTCCATTGGAGCAGAACCGGTTTTCACAGTAGTTCCCATCCCGGTCCAGGAAAAAGGCCCGGCCATTGGCCTGATACATCTTATATTCAGAAGCGGTTTTCATGGACGGATCGACCGGCCCCGATTCTTCTTCTTTCGGATCCTTTCCGGGATTTCCTGAAGAAATGGGCTGGTTGGAGGAGGTTTTGGCTCTTTTGATATCTTGATCATAGCCGGTATAAACGCCGGTTTGGGGGTCCATATGGAAGACCTTGCCATTGATCACCAGGTCTCCGTACTGACGGGTGCCGTCCGCGCCGACATAATAGGTCTTATTATTGGTGGTGACGAACTGGTTATGAAGGACTTCCCCGTCTTTTTTGACGTAGTAATGGTATTTGCCTGACTTGACCCAGCCGCCGTCTGTGCGGACTTCGCCGGTATTTTCATCCAAAAGATAAAGGGTGCCCTGGTAGCGGTAGACCCCATGGAGGATCCGGCCGTCTTTGCCAGTAAGATAGATCTTATCGCCATCAGAAACGAATTGATTTTTAATCGGACGGCCCTGCTTGTCTGTTTTGTAGGTCTGCCCTTTAAACTTGACCCACTGGTCCCCTAAAATTTCACCCTTTCGGTTAATAAAGCAACCGTAAGCTAAGATGGCCTCATCATCGATGATAAAGTCATCTTTTTCATCTTTCGGCTGGCTCTTTTGCGTTTTGGGCGTCGCCAGATCCAAGGGGGCATTTGGATCGACTGTGTTTTCGGCCAAAAGAATTCCGCCAAAAACACTTCCTGCAGCATGAGAAGAAGCTGCCTTATCAACCATCGCTCGATCCGGATGAGCGGCATAGATTGGGGGGATCTGTGCCAAACTGACCAGGAGAGCAAAACATAAAGCTTTAAGGAGGACGCTTTTCTTTATTCGTTTCATGCTACCTTTCCTTCTAAAGCTTTACAATCCCTAAAAAAGCTTTCGCTTTCTTTTTGCATTATATCAGCGAAAATAAGGACTGACAAGGCTTTGAATGGAAAAGTTACAAAAAAGTTAAAGAAAAGGAGGCCCGGGCGGAGCTTATCTTTTATTGGAATTCTTCCAGAGACCTAACTTTTCGGCTTCTTCAATGAGGCCCTCGCGAAAATCAGGATGGGCGATGCCGATAATCCCCTCGGCTCTCTGCCAGGCCGACTTTCCTTTGACGTTGAAAACGCCGTATTCCGTTGCAATGTAGTTGACAACAGAAGCGGGATCGGTGACCTTCGTGCCTTCCTTAAAAACGGGGACAATCCGGCTATGGACCTTGCCCTTGCTGTCTTTAAAAGTGGAAGACATGACAACGAAGCTCATGCCGCCGGGAGACATATAAGCTCCCAGGACGAAGTCCAGCTGTCCGCCGGTTCCGGAAATATGGCGGTACCCGTTGGATTCTGCGTTAATCTCACCAAAAAGGTTCCCGTTGATGGCGTTATTGATGGAAGTGAAGTTACTGATCTTCGCACAGGTATAGGGGCTGTTAACATAGTCAACAGGTCCGGCAACCAGGGTTGGATTGCGGTCCATAAATTCCATCAGGTCATCCGAGCCTTGGGCGAAGGCAAACATAGATTTTCCGGGGTGAATTTCATTGTATTTTCCGGTGATTTTTCCGGCCTTTGCCATCTTCATCATGGCATCGTTGAAAAGCTCTGTGTGGATACTTAAATCTTTAAGATCCGAATCGGCAATCATGGTGCCAACCGCATTGGGCATTCCGCCCACGCCCAGCTGGAGACAGGCTCGATCATGGATGAAGGGGAGGAGGTTGGAGGCGATTTTTTGATCCACTTCATTGGGGGCAATATCAGGAATATGGTCAAGAGGCTCATTGGACCTTACGACATAGTCCACTTCGCTGATGTGGAGGAGATCGTCAAAGGCCCCGGTCACATAAGGCATCCTGGGGTTTTCTTCGACCAGGATATAGTCGGCCCGCTCAATCATGGCCCGGGTATTAGAGATGCAGGGACCGAGGTTAAAATAGCCAAACTTGTCCATAAGGCCCGTCTGAATCATAAGAACGTTGAATTCCTCCACATCCTGGTGCCTCCGATAGAGGCCGGGAAGGTCATTAAAACGCATGGGCGCATAGAAAGCATCCTTGCCCGCTCTTTTCCGATCTTGACCGGTGAAAAACCAAGAGTTAAAGGTAAAAACCGTCCTTCCTTCACGGTCATTGGCTTCGTAGATGGCCATGGGATGGCCGACGAAAAAGCCGCGGACATTGACGTCCTCAAGCTCGGATGCACGGGCGGCCAGGGCCCTATCCAGGAGCTTGGGCGCGCAGAGGGAATGGGAATAATCCACCCAGTCCCCGGATTTTACGACTTTGACCGCTTCTTCCGGACGAACGAGTTTTTCCTGATACATCTGTTCAAATGAATTCATCTGTTTTTTCCTTTTCTTTCAATTTAGGGTTCATCAAATTGATGGCTATGGCAGGTCTTTATTGGTTCGAAAGGGCTTCCACCGCCTGAACAATCCGATAAATAGCTTCCTGAACGGGGATTTCCTCGTTTACCATCTCCCTGCGGGTGGAATATTCCACAATCCCCTGATCCGCTTTCTTCCCGACGGTAATCCGGAGAGGAATGCCAATCAGATCGCGGTCATTAAATTTTACCCCCGGCCGCTCATCACGGTCATCGAGCAGGCATTCCACCCCTTCCTTCTCCAGATCTTGATAGATAGACTCTGCAAGAGCCCTCTGGTCTTCCTTTTTGCTGTTGACCACGGTGATGATCACATGGTAAGGAGCCGTTTTCAGCGGCCAGATAATCCCCTTTTCATCGTGATTTTGCTCAACGATGGCCGAGACGGCACGGGTAATCCCAATCCCGTAAGAACCCATGATCAGGGGCTTTGCCTGACCCATTTCATCTAAGTAGCTGGCATTCATGGACTCGGAGTACTTGGTCCCTAACTGGAAGATATTGCCGACTTCAATCCCCCGGGCAAATTGAAGAGGAGCCCCGCATTCCGGGCAAAAATCTCCTTCTTCTACCATCCAAAAATCTTCGGCGACCTCTCCGGTAAAGTCACGGCCAAAGTTCACGTTCTTAAGGTGCTTTCCAGTCTGATTTCCGCCGCAGAGAAGATTGGCTCTTTTGCTAAGAGCCTGGTCAACGATGACCCGAACCTTCTTTTTCAGGCCGACCGGCCCGGTGAAGCCCGCCTGGGCTCCGGTAATTTCTTCGATCGTCGGATCGTCCAGCATTTCAAGCTCGTGTTCGGGAATCTGGAGATAGGCGACAAGCTTCGACATATTCAGTTCCCGCTCGCCCGGAACAAAGACTAAAATGGGCTCATCCCCGGCCTTAAGGCAGATAGCCTTGCACATTTTGTTTTTGGGAATCCCGGTGAACTGTTCCAAATCCTCGATCGTTTTTACTTCCGGCGTATCAATCAGCTCCAGAGGCAGGGGCTCTTCGGCTTCAAAGGCTTCCTTTTTCATGGCGGCCTTTTCATCGGTTGCTGCGTATTCGCATTCGCTGCAGTAGACGATCACTCCTTCGCCCACCTCGGAAAGGGCAATGAACTCATGGGAAACATTCCCGCCCATGGCCCCTGAATCCCCTAGAACCACCCGGTAATCCAAACCCAGGCGGTCAAATACCTTGACATAGGCATCCCACATTTCCTGGTAGGAAGCCTCCAGCCCCTTCACGTCGGCATCAAAGGAGTAAGCATCCTTCATTAAAAATTCCCTGGACCGGTTGATTCCAAACCTGGGCCTTTTTTCATCCCGGTACTTCCACTGAATTTGATAGATGTTAAGAGGAAGCTGTTTGTAGGATTTGAGGTTATCTCGAATCAGGGAGGTAAAATATTCCTCGGCCGTTGGACCCAAGCAAAATTCCCGTTCATTTCGGTCGTTGAGCTTAAACATTTCCGGTCCGAAGGTCCTCCACCGTCCGGATTCCTCCCAAATTTCCTTGGGCTGAATCGCGGACATCCGGATTTCCTGGGCGCCCGCCCGGTCCATTTCCTCTCGAACTACCCTCTCAATTTTCTGCACTACCCTTAATCCCAAGGGGAGAAAGGTGTAAATGCCCGAAGCCGATTTTCGAATCATGGCGGCCCGAAGGAGGAGCTGGTGGCTGGGCGTTTCTGCCTCGGCCGGAACTTCCCTGAGGGTCGGCATATAGAATTTCTTCATTCTCATTTTATTTTGCTTCCTCTTCCTGTGCTTTATAGTTCAAATAGGCATCGACAAAATTGTCGAGATCCCCATCCATCACTTTTTCAATGTTACCGGACTCTTCTCCGGTCCGGTGGTCCTTAACCAGGGTGTATGGCTGGAAGACATAAGATCGGATCTGAGACCCCCAGGAAATCTGGCTGTAGGTCCCCTGAATATCCTCGATCTTTTCCCGGTGCTCCTCTTCTTTGACCGCGACCAGTTTTGCAATGAGCTCGTCCATGGCCTTGGCCTTGTTCTGAAGCTGGGAACGTTCATTTTGGCAGGTTACGACGATCCCGGTCGGAATATGGGTAATCCGAACAGCAGAGTCGGTAGTATTGACCCCCTGGCCCCCGTGTCCGGTGGACCGGTAGGTGTCAATTTTAAGGTCCTTGTCATTGATCTCAACCGCCGTCTTGTCCTTGATTTGCGGATAGACATCTACGGAGGCAAAGGAGGTGTGGCGCCTTCCCTGGGAATCAAAAGGAGAAATTCGAACCAG
>CAMYOR010000054.1 GCA_947278105.1 uncultured Tissierellia bacterium | reverse complement strand
TATAAGAGACAGATGCCAGCCTCCTCATCGAATAAGGCCCACTTCCCGATGAGCCCTTGGTTCCTTTGATTATATCAAAAGATCCTGGCAGAAGGATAAAGAAAGAGACAGGCTTTTGCCTGTCTCTTTCTGGGATTTTGTACCTATCTTCCCTTCTCTTTTTAATTCTTCTCTCCTTATTTTGGAGCCTAATTCATAATCGTAGAAAAATAAGCGAGGGTTCTGAGCAGCTGATGGGTGTATCCCATTTCGTTGTCATACCAGGCAGACGTCTTTACCATCTGAAGGTCCCCTGCTTCGGCCACCGATGTCATGGTTGCATCAAAAATGGAACCCTGGCTGCTTCCAATAATATCGGAGGAGACAATCTCTTCTTCGTTATAACCGAAGGAAGGGCTCTCTGACTCTTTCATCGCTGCATTAACTTCCTCTACACTAACCGGTTTTTCCAAAATTGAGTAGAGGGTGGTAAGAGATCCATCAATGACAGGAACCCGAAGGGCCGAGCTGGACAGCTTCCCACCCACTTCCGGGATGACCTGAACAATCGCCTTTGCCGCTCCTGTTGTTGTCGGAACAATGTTCACAGCCGCTGCCCTCCCACGCCGGTAATTGCGCTTTTTGTCGGTCTGATCCATCAGGGATTGGGTCCCTGTATAGGCGTGGACGGTGGTCATCTGAGCTACGACAATGCCAAACTTGTCGCTAAGAACCTTGACCATGGGCGCCAAGCAGTTGGTTGTGCAGGAGCCGGCGGAAAATACTTCTTCGGTCCCGTCTAAAATCCCTTCATTGACTCCATAAACGACTGTTTTCATCTCCCCTTTCCCGGGGGCAGATATAAGAACGTGCTTGGCTCCGGCCTGAATATGCTTCATCGCCATATCCTTTTCGGTATAAAAACCGGAGCACTCCAGCACAATGTCAATTCCTAATTTCTTCCATGGGAGATCCGCGGCATCTCTTTCATGGAAGACGGGGATCCTTTTCCCATCCGAGATGATTCCTTCTTCTTCAGACTCGAGCTTTCCAGGGTAACGGCCAAAAGTGGAATCGTGTTTTAACTGATAAACCATATACGAAGGCGGAGCCGAACCCGTATTAATGGCTGTCAGTTCCAAGTCACCGAACTTTGAGGATTCCAATAGGCGGAAGGCAAGGCGCCCAATTCTGCCAAAACCACTTATTGCTATTTTTGTTGTCATGAATTACTCCCTTTTCTTTAACCTTAAATTTTCCAATCATTTCCCTTACGGGCATTGGCCTTAATGCCCCATCATTCCTGCTTGACTCAATTTTTCAGTTTTTCGGATAGGACATTTCCTATCCTTTTGTACTTTTAAGTATACCCGACATTGATAAGGATTACCGACAAAAAGAACTCCCCGCTGCGGGGGCGGCGGGGAGAACAAATATATTAAATAATTGGAAGCTGAAGGGGTTGGCCCGGGTGCAGGGTCATGGCTTCCAAATTATTTAATTCCACAATTTGAAGGATCAGGTCCCGGGGATCCTTATGGTATTCCCGGGCAAGGGGCTGGGCAATGGACCAGAGACTCTCCCCTTCACTGACGTAAATAATCCTGGTTTGGAGAGACTTTTCAGAAGCGATTCTTTGTTCGCCCGCCCCGTAGACGGTCTGAGGCCGGATGGTCTGAAAAAGACCAAAGCTTAAAAGGCCCAAAAAAACAGATACCAGCAAAATAAAGGTAAAAAATCTTCTTTGATTGACAATAACCCATCTTTTCATTTTTCTCCCTCCAAAGAACATTTGTTCTAGTTGGACTAAGTATATGAGAACATTTGTTCTTTGTCAAGAGAAATTTCTCATCAATAAAAAGATTTATAAATTTTTTTATATTTTCAGCCTTGACAATTAATAACTATAAGTTTCTTAAAATCCAGAATAATGTGGTTTATTGGCTTTTTCGCTACTGTAAATTTAAAGAAAATCTTTAACAACAACTGTCAAAATATCAAATCAAAATATTAAATAAGAGATATAGTATTGCTTTCAAAGTTACGATTTTTACTATGTACAAGGTTTGAAAATATTTCATTATAATAAAATATTTGTGATAGAATATTCTCGAAGTTGAATTATAATAACTTTATGACTCTTTTGGAATTCTAATTGAAACCGGGACGTGAAAAAACTGTACTTTTGATTTTAAAAGGATTAAGAGGTTATCGCAATGTTTAAAAACTTTTTTACTTACTGTCTTATTTTCGCCCTTGTATTGTCGTTGACTGCCTGCTCTCTAGAAGGGAAGGAACCTGAAGGAAATCCGTCAGCAAAAAAAGAGAAAAGTTCCCAGGAACAAGAAAAAAAAGAAAACGAACTGGCGCTTTTATTTCCTGCAAATATGGCGGGAAGAACAAAGTCCAATGCGAAAATTTATGATATTAAACCTTTCCATCTAAAACTTATTTTACCGGAGGGCTGGAGTGTGTCGGAGAAAAAAGGGAAACTATTCCCCCTTGAGCCAGGTTTTTCCATTTATATTATTGTGAATCAACAGGGAAGCCCGGTGGGTCACGTTGGGTATAACGTTTTTGATTTACATGAGGGAGAAGAAGATAATCCCATGGTGATTTACGGTCAAATCAATAAAGGCTCTCGTTATTGTTTTGACGTGCACGACACTTACCAGATTATCCGCAAACATACCCAAGGAGAAACAGCAATAGTAACTGTTTTTCATTCTGATGGATGGGTACTCGATAATCAAGGAAATTACGTAGAAAAGGGAGGAGAAAATAACATAGGCATCCTTTCTTATGACAAAAGTCGTCGTGTTTATGTGGCTTTTGATCTTGTAAGTAATAAAGTAACGATAGATCAGGCTAAGGCCATCGCTGAAAGCCTTGAGATCCACGACTAACTACAGCCGATAAAGATCATTGAGAGAATTTTTCTTTCCTCCGCTTCTGCCCCCTCAAGGGACGGAAACGGAGGATTTAGCTTTTTTATTTTTCCTTCCTTATTTCTTTTCCTTTCGGACATCCTGGAGGGCGAGCATACAGGCGAGTTTTGCCTGTTCGTAGACGATTCCCCCCTGATAATAGGCGATGTAAGGGGGCCGAATGGGTCCATCAGCACTGACTTCAATGGAAGACCCGTCAATAAATCCTCCAGATGCCATGATAATCTGGTTGCTGTATCCGGGCATATCCCAGGGATAGGGAAGCACTTCACTTCCTACCGATGCCGCTTTTTGCACGGCCCGGCAGAAGGCAATAAGAAGGTCCGGATCCTTAAATTTAATGGCTTGAACAATATCCGAACGGGGATCCGATAAGGAAGGAATGCACTCAAAGCCCTCCTCTTGGAAAACGGAGGCAAAAAGAAGAGCCGCTTTTCGGGCCTCCTTTGTAATATGGGGGGCAAGGAAAAAACCCTGGAGGGTAAGACGGGTCGTATCAAAGGTAAGACCTGTATTTCTCCCTAAGCCGGGGGCAGTAATGTGATTGATGCAGCGCTCAATCAGGTCCTTTTTTCCGGCAATATATCCTCCGGAAAGCGCAATTCCCCCGCCGGGATTTTTGATCAAAGACCCTGCCATAATGTCGGCTCCAATTTCAAGGGGTTCGATCTTTTGTGTAAACTCACCATAGCAGTTATCCACCATGATGATCGTCTGAGGGCTTGCTTTTTTAATGATCTCAATGGCTTTTTCCATCTCCTCCATGGTGAAAGCCCTGCGGTCGGTATAGCCGGTCGACCTTTGCAGTTCAACCATTTTGACCGGTTTTTCAAAGGCTTCTTTCAGGCGGTCATAATCAATCGAATGATCTTTTTTTAGGGGAAGAACCTGATAATGGATTCCCTTTTCGATTAAATTTCCCTTCTCTTCTCCCCGAATGCCAATGACCTTTTGCAGGGTGTCATAAGGATGGTCCGTGGCTTCCAGAAGGGTATCTCCCTTTTCAAGAAGGGCGAAAAGGACAATGGCAAGGGCATGGGTTCCTGAGGCAATTGAAGGGCGGACCAGGCAGTCCTCTGCCTTAAAGACGTCCCGAAAAATGGCCTCGGCCTTTCCCCGGCCCGTATCGCCATAGCCATAACCGGTGGCGGAAAAAAAATCAGATTGGGAGAGCATGTTTTCCTGAAAAGAATGGAGAACCTTGAGCTGGTTATAAGAACAGGTCTTTTCAATTTCAAGAAAGGCGCTTTCCAGGGCCCTTTCTTTTTCTTCAATTCTTTCCAATATTTCCAGACGGATATGAAAGTCATTCATTAATAGTTGCTTGACATCATTCATGGTTATTTTAAATTCCTCTTTTTCTATCAGCGTTTTCTGCCTATTGAAATTTCAAGACTCCCCGTAAAAGCAGCCCACTTTTTCTACCATCTCTTCGACAATTTGTTCGCCGCTTTTTTCGGACCGGTTAAAAAAGATTGCATCCGGATACCGGTGAAACCAGCTGACCTGCCTTTTTGCGTAATTTCTCGAATACTGCTGGATCAAACGGACCATTTCCTCATAAGAGACCAGTCCCTTTTCATACCACTGGACCTGCCGGTAACCTATGGCCAAGGCAGCCTGAGAATCGACAGGCATCCCTTCTTTAAGAAGCCTTTGATTTTCTTCAACCAGGCCCTCCTCCATCATTTGAAGGACCCTTTGGTTGATCCTTTCGTAAAGCTTTTCCCGATCATCGGTGAGGACAAAGATCAGGGCATCATATTTTTCCTCTTTTTTTTCTTCTTTTTTCCAATCCGATAGGGATTTTCCTGTGGATAGGTAAACCTCCATCGCTCGAAGGATTCTCTTGCGGTTGGACGGATGAAGGATTTCGGCCGTCTTAGGATCGACCTTTTTTAATGAATCAAAAAGCCCCTTGCCCTGATCCTTGTCATAGGCTCTTCCCAGCTTTTTCCTAAGTTCAGGGTCGATATTGATATGAGCAAAATGAAAGTCATGGAGGATCGCATCTAAGTAAAGGCCGGTTCCCCCAACGAAAATCGGCTTATGGCCGCGGGAGAGGATCTGATCAATTTTTTCATAGGCGATTTTTTGATAATCTTGGGCTGTGAACCTTTCCCCGGGAGAAACCAGATCGAGCAGATGATGAGGGATTTTTCCCATTTCTTCTTCTCGAACCTTAGCCGTTCCAACATTCATTCCCCGATAGATTTGCATGGAGTCCATGGAGAGGATTTCTCCGCCGACCTCTTGGGCCAGCTTTACAGAAATTTCTGTTTTGCCGACGGCCGTCGGGCCAGAGATAAAAATCAGCTTTTTCTTCTGCGCTATTTTATTTGATTCGCATAAAGGCATTTTCTAGGTCTCTTTTCTTTCGGATAATGACCGTGGGCCTGCCGTGAGGGCAGGATAAGGGATAGGCGGTTTTTAACAGGTCCTGATAAAGGGCATAAACCTCCTCTTCCCGGATCACATCTCCCTGTTTGATCGAGGCCCGGCAGGCCTTCACCGCCATCTTATTGATCATGGCATCAAAGGTGTCCAGCCCTTGAAAGGAAAGATCCAAAAGATCCAGAAAAACTCCTTCTTCCCTTTCCCCTTTTAAAATCGCCGGCACTTCCCTTAAAACCAAAAGATCTTCCCCAAAAGAATCAAACCCATAGCCCAGTTTTTGCAAGAGTGGGGTCTTCTTTTTCAGGGCTTCGGTCTGGATATCGGTCAGCTTAATGGAAAGGGGCTGGAGGAGCTTTTGGGAAACCACCATCCCTGTATTTACCTGTTTCATAAAGCGCTCAAAGTTGATCCTTTCATGGGCAGCGTGCTGATCAATCAAAAGAACTCTTCCTGCAGGAGAATCTTCCAGGATAATGTAAGTTTTAAAAATAATGCCAACAAATTTTAGGCTTTCATAGGGAGGAAGAAGGGAATTTTCAGAGATTTTAGGGAGAAAAGAAGGCTCTTCTTCCCTGCTTGACTTTTCCTCATCCTCTCCATAGTCCTCATTTTCTTCCTTTAAAGATAGGGTCTCTTCCTCATCCTCATCGGCAGAGATTTCAAGAAAAGAGGAGCTCTCTTCCCCCTCCCGGGAAAAGGGCAGGTCCTTTTGGGGGAGAGGATCCCGGCCCGCTTTTCTCCCCTCGCCCGGCCAAGAATACCGGTCTAAAATAGCCTGGTAGGTTTCCTGACTTGTCATGTCGGAAAAAAGGCCTTTTGGGCTTTTTTCTTCTTTTTGAGGAAGGGATAATTCCTGAAAAAGGGCTTTTCTTACAGCTTTTTCAACAAGGTCCAGGAGCTCTTCCTTCTCTTTAAAAAATATTTTCTTCTTGCTGGGATGGATATTGACCTCGATGTCCGATGGGTCTGCTTCGATAAAAATCTGCCAGGCTGGAAAACGGCCGTTTGGAATCACCGACTTAAATACGTTTTCGATGGTATTTCGAATTTCATCGTCTTCGACCAGCCGGCGGTTGACATAGAGAAATTCCATCAGACGATTTCCCCGGTAAAAAGTGTTGTTCCCTATTCTTCCCGACAGGCGAAAATGAGGACTCTCCGCAGAAATCCCGACCAGGGCCTTGTAATAGGAGGACCCAAAAAGAATCATCAGATTTTCATTTAGGGTGTTTTGCCTTCGGGTCTGGAAAACTCTTTTTCCATCCTTCACATA
>CAMYOR010000053.1 GCA_947278105.1 uncultured Tissierellia bacterium | reverse complement strand
CCCTTCAGCCACCTGCTCAGGGCTGACCTTTTCTCCAAACTGTCCCGTAAAGGAGGGGGCAATAATGGCATAATGGTGTTCGGAGGATTTGAGAGATTTAATCAACTGGTAAATTTGAGACTTATCTCCAATGGCTCCAAAGGGACAGGCCGTAATGCAGGCCCCGCAGGAGACGCATTTTTCATAGTCAATCTCAGCCCTTCCATATTCGTCCGCATTGACCGCATTAACCGCACAGGCGTCAGCGCAGGGGCGGACCAGCTCAACAATCGCATTATAGGGGCAGTTTCGAATACAGGCTTTACAGTGAATACAGGTTTCCTGGTTAATTTCCATCTTGAAGGTCCCGGGTTGAATAGCATTTTTCGGGCAGACTGTCATACAGGGATGGGCAATACATTTACGGCAGTTATCAGTAACAAGAATTTTCTTGCTGGGGCAGGACTGGCAGGCGATCTTAACCACCGATACCAGGGGCGGCCGGTACACATTGGTATCCAAATCCACATCTTCAATGCCATCGGTGATGACTCCCGGATCATCGGCCAGGCGGGCGTCCATGCCCAGGCAGAGGCGGAGCCTTTCACCAAAAATGGCCCGCTCTTCAAAGATGTCCCGATGAAATTGGCCTTTCTGTCCTGGAAAGGCCTCATGGACAACATGGGGAAGCTGCTTCAGATCGATATCTTCAAATGCCATTCGAGAAATCGTCTCAAAAACTTTTCGGCGAATGTCAATGATATCCAAATAGGCGTGTTTCATATTCTCCTCTTTTCTAATTTGGCATTACATTTCAAGGCTTCGGTAAGTCCAAATTCCCTTCCGAGCAGAAAAAAAACGATGGATATTCACATAGAAAGTTTGGGTCGATCCCTGCTGATCATAATAATTTTAACATATCCGGGAAACCCTGTTTAAAATGATAAAATGAATGGGAATCGATAGGGTCAGTCCAATTCACCCTAGGAAGATTTTGCCTCCAAAATATGGCTTTGAAAGGGAAAAAAAATGAAAAGGAAAAAAAGCTTATTCTTTTGTCTTTTTTTAGCGGTCGCCCTTTTTCTGACCGCCTGTTCTTCGAATGGAAAAAAGGAAAGCTCTGCCCCCATTCGAATCATTGGTCTCAAGGGGCCCACTTCGATGGGTATGGTAAAACTGATGGCCGATGCCAAAGAAAATCCCAAAGCCCTTCCCTTATCCTTTGAACTGGTCACAAGCCCCGATCAGGCGGTCCCAAAGATCTTAAAGGGAGAGGCGGATGTGGCTGCCCTTCCGGCCAATCTCGGGGCAGTGCTCTATCAAAAATCAAAGGGAGAAATCGTCAATCTGAACATCAACACCTTGGGAGTCCTCTACATTGTCGAAAAAGGCGATTCGATTCAGTCTATCAAGGATTTAAAAGGAAAAACCCTTTATGCTTCTGGAAAAGGCGCCAGCCCGGAATATATCCTCCGCTATCTTCTCAAAGAAAACGGGATCCCGCCGGAGGAGGTCCATGTGGATTGGAAAAATGAACACGCCGAAGCCTTGGCTGCCCTCTCGGAGGATCCAAAGGCTCTCGCCCTCCTGCCCCAGCCTTTTGTCACGATTGCTCAGACAAAAGTGAAGGATTTGCGGATCGCTTTGGATCTAACAAAGGAATGGGATAAGACCCAGGAAAAGGAGGAGAAGCCTTCCGCCCTGGTCATGGGAACTCTCCTCTGCCGGAAGGAATTTGTCCTTGCCCACCCCGAAGAAATCAAGGCGCTTTTAAAAGCCTATGAAGGGTCTGTCACCTATGTCAATGAAAACAAAAAAGAAGCGGCTCAGCTCATTGAAGAATTTGGCATCTTCCCCGCCCCCATTGCAGAAAAGTCCCTTCCTTACTGTAATCTCGTTTCCATCACCGGACCGGCGATGAAGGAGCGGCTTTGCGGCTATCTAGAGGTTCTTTTCCGAGAAAACCCAAAATCCGTCGGCGGCAAGCTTCCGGGAGAAGATTTTTACTATCTGCCCTAAGCAAAAGGTATAGCGTCGGCCAGCTGCAGGCCACCAGCCTTTGTGCCGGATGGGAGGATCCTATGAAATGCATCCATAAACCTGGAATCAAAAAGACCGGGGCGGCCCTCTTCTGGATCATTATTTGGTGGGTCCTTTCACTGCTTATCAATAACCCCCTCTTCCTTCCCGGTCCAGGTCAAGTTTTTTTTGAACTCTTTCATCTTTTTAAAGAACCGACCTTTTTCCAGAGGACTCTTTTTACCCTCGGCCGCATCCTTCTGGGCTTTTCTTTTGCCTATCTCCTGGCAGCCCTTTTGGCAGGGCTTTCCTCTAAAAGCCGAACCTTTCAAAGCTTCCTACAGCCTTTGATTTACGCCATCCAGTCGGTCCCGGTCGCTTCCTTTGTCATCCTGGCTCTTTTCTGGATGCGGTCCCAGGTCCTTTCTGTCTTTATCTGCTTTTTAATTGTCTTTCCTGTGGTCTACCACAATGTGCTTGAGGGGCTGATGGCCATGGATCCGAATCTTCGTCAAATGGGTGAAATTTTCGAGCTGACTTCCTTTGAAAAGTTTCGGGCAATCCTCCTCCCCCAGCTCGCACCCTATCTTATCGCAGCGGCAAAAACTACGATGGGTCTGGCCTGGAAGGCGGGAACGGCAGCAGAAATTATCGCCATGGTCAAAGGATCCATCGGAGAGGCCCTCTATGATTCGAAAATTTATCTGGAAATGGCCCAGCTTTTTGCCCTGACCCTGTGGATTATCCTCCTAAGCGCCGGCTCTTCCCGGGTCCTCTCCTTTCTTTTAAAAAAAGCCCTCCTTGGCCTGGAAAGAAAAAAACCTCGGGGAAGGTGGGCCTTATCTCCTTTGGATGAGTCCGGACCCCTTCTTTCTTTAAAAGCAGTGGATAAGGACTATGGAAAGGGTCCGGTCATTGAAAACTTTTCCCACAATTTTCTTCCGGGTGAGGTGACCTGGATCTATGGAGAATCCGGGGCGGGAAAAACCACCCTCTTAAACCTAATGATGGGACTGACTTTGCCTGATAAAGGAAGGGTTTCGCCCGCTCGGGGCCTGCGCTTTTCCCCCCTCTTTCAGGAAAATCGGTTAATTGAGTCCTGGACGGTCCGAGAAAACCTCCTGCTCGTAAATCCCCAAGCGGCCCCGGGCCTTTCCGAAAATCTCAAAGCCCTGGGCCTTTCTGGCCTGGAGGACCAGCGGGTGGAGGAGCTATCCGGAGGAATGAAAAGAAGAGTTGCCCTGGCAAGGGCGGTTTTAAGTCCGGGGGACCTTCTTCTTTTAGATGAACCCTTCCGTGACCTGGACCAAAATAGCAAAAAAAAGGCCACCGACTGGATCAATGAAAAAAAGAGCTCCTTCCGGGGCCTCGTGCTGGTTTCTCACGAGGTGAAAGAGGCCGAAGCCCTGGGCTTTAACCAGCGGATTGAGATCAAAAGCTCCTTGAGCAATCGCAAAAAGTCCGAGGAGCCTTGCTCATAAAAAGTGAGGCTACCAGCTACTTGTTTGGAAGCATACCTTTTGTACAAAAAACATTCAAAAAAAACGGCGCCGGCTTTCCGGCGTCGTTTTTAGGTGATTCTTAAAAGATAGGATGATTTTTAACGAATCGCGTCTTTGATGGTTTCGCCTAAGCGCTTGATGCCCTCTTCGATTCGCTCTTCTGGCATACAGGAGTAGTTCAAACGGAAGCAGTTTTCCTTTGGATTGTTGGCGTAGAAGGCGCCGCCCGGTACGTAAGCGACTTTCTTCTCGATGGCTTTCTTTGCCAATTCACGGCCATTGATGTATTCAGGCATCATGACCCAGAGGAAGAGACCGCCTTCGGGGTTGGTGAAGGTGACTTCCTCGGGGAAGTACTTCTTCATGGACTCGACCATGATGTCTTTTCTCTTTCCATAGAGATCGCAAATCTTCTGGATATGAGATTCGATGTCATTATCATCCAGGAACTGAGCTAAAATTAGCTGAGTGAAGGTGGAGGACTGGAGGTCAGCGCCCTGCTTAATTAAGTTGAACTTGCCCAGAAGTTCCGGATCTGCATGGAACCAGCCTAGACGGATGCCAGGGCTTAAAATCTTGGAGAAGGTGCCCATGAAAGCCACACGGCCTTGGGTATCCATAGATCTTAAAGAAGGAAGGATCTCTCCGGCAAAACGAAGCTCGCCGTAGGGGTTATCTTCCAAGATGGCAAAGTCATATTTATTGGCTAATTCCATTAATCCCTTTCTCTTTTCAAGGGACCAGGTTCTTCCGGATGGGTTCTGGAAATCAGGAATGGCGTAGCAGAATTTCACATGATCATGGGTCTTTAACTGTTCTTCCAGGTAGTTGAGATCCATGCCGTCATCGTCCGAGGGGACTTCGATAAATCTGGGTTGATAGGCTTTGAAAGCGTTCAGAGCGCCTAAATAAGTTGGGGATTCAACGATGATGTAATCATCCTTGTCGATCATGGTCTTGGGCATAAAGTCCAAGCCCTGCTGAGAACCAGAAAGAATCAGGAAGTCTTTGGGGTCCACGTTCTTGCAGGCTAATTTTTCCATGCGGGGGATTAAGTGCTCTCTTAATCTTGGAACACCGTCGGTGGGGCCATACTGAAGCGCCACCTGTCCGTTGTTGTCCATCACCTTGTCGCAAGCTTCTTTCCACGCCTTGACAGGGAACATTTCCGGAGCGGGAAGCCCTCCGGCGAAGGAAATAATCTCTGGTTTCTGGGTTAAAGCTAAAAGCTCGCGAATCTCAGAAGCCTTCATGTTGTCCATGCGTTCTGCAAATTTTAATGCCATAAATCTTCTCCTTTCATGAAATGGTTTTCCAACGATCTCATTTAAAACGGATTCATGATTGAATCCGTCTTCAAAGTTACTGAGGTTTTTTCTCTTGAGAATAGAAAAAGACTGCCGATGATGTAAATTGATGATGTTGGTTGTTAGCAGGTTTTGTTCCTTCCTGTCCAGGCGGGGGCTGGCCTCCTGGGCCTTCTCTTCCTCAGCTTTTGCAGACCCATTATATCAAAAGAGATTTAAGAAAACAAATTGAGAAAACCTATTCATCCTGAATAAAAATCCTCTTAAACTTAGGAATTGGCCAATCTCTTCAAACGATAAAGAAAGCTTAGGCAAAGGTTTTGATCAATTGAACTTCATTGCGGTAAAGGATAGAATAGGGGTATTCTTTGATTTTTGAATCAAGGACCAAGTCAGACATAAAGAAAGGAAAGGATATGCTATGAAAGGGACGCTCGCTGCAAAAGTATTAGAATCTCACCTGCTTCTGGGAAAGTTGGAAAAGGGGGAGACGATCACCATCAAGGTCAACCAGACCCTGACCCAGGACTCCACTGGAACCATGGTCTATCTCCAGCTTTTAGCCCTTGATGTGGACCGGATTCAAACGGACCTTTCGGTCGCCTATATTGACCATAATATCCTGCAGATCGGTTATGAGAATGCGGATGACCATGCCTTTATCCGGTCCTGCGCCGAAAAATACGGGATCATCTTCTCCAAGCCGGGCGGCGGCATCTGCCACCAGGTTCACCTGGAGCGGTTTGGAAAGCCCGGAGCAACCCTCCTTGGGTCAGATTCCCATACTCCAACGGATGGAGGGCTGGGGGCCCTTGCCATAGGAGCGGGGGGACTGGATGTCGCCGTTGCCATGGCAACGGGGACCTTTAATATCCGCGTTCCAGAGATTTTAAATATTCATCTGACCGGGTCCTTAAAAGCGGGCGTCAATGCCAAAGATGTCATTTTGGAAATTCTTCGGCAAGTCACCGTTAAAGGTGGGTCGGGAAAGATCTTGGAATATTCCGGCCCTGGAGTAAAAAATCTGGATGTCACCGACCGGGCGACCATTTGCAATATGGGAGCCGAGTGCGGAGCGACTTCTTCTATTTTTCCTTCGGATGAAAACACCCTTCTTTTCCTCACCCGGCAGGGACGGCCTCAGGACTATATCCCCCTGGAAGCGGACCCCGATGCTGAGTATGACGAAGTCATTGAACTTGATCTTTCGGAAATTGTTCCGATGATCGCCCTGCCCAGCAGCCCGGATAAGGTCGTCCGGGTCAAGGATGTTGAGGGGGAGCCTCTGGACCAGGTCTGCATCGGTTCTTGCACCAATTCCTCCTTCACCGATATTATGAAAGCTGCTGCGATTTTGGAGGGTCACCGGGCCTGTCCTTCCCTGGATCTGACCCTGACCCCGGGATCTTCCCACGTTTTAAGACTGATCTCAGAAAATGGAGCAATGACAAGCTTTCTGAAGGCTGGAGCGAGAATTTTGGAATGCGCCTGCGGCCCCTGTATTGGGATGGGCCAGGCGCCCAAGAGCGGAGGCAGGTCTTTGAGGACCTTTAACCGAAACTTCCGGGGACGGTCTGGAACCATTGATGCCGGCATTTACCTGGCCAGCCCGGAAACAGCGGCGGCATCGGCTATCAACGGGGTCATCACGGACCCCAGAAGGTACGCTTCAGACCTTAATGTGGAAATCCCTGAGGTTTTCGAGCTGAGCACCTCCTATTTCATTATCCCCAAGAAGCTTTCCGAGCCTTCCGAAAAACCGGTCCGGATTCTCCGGGGTCCCAATATCAAACCCTTCCCCCTGGGCCAGCCCCTGGAGGACTCTTTGACCATGAAGGTTCTTTTCCAGGCCGGGGACAATGTCACAACCGATGATATCTGCCCCTCCAACGCCAAGCTCCTCCCCTTCCGGTCCAACGTCCCCTATCTTTCGAACTATATGTTTAAAACCCTGATTCC
>CAMYOR010000052.1 GCA_947278105.1 uncultured Tissierellia bacterium | reverse complement strand
ACTCCGCCCAGTGCAGCGGCAGGGAAGCCCGCCTTCGGCGTGCCGTTCGAGCCGCATTGCCTCCGGCAAAGCTTTAATTCAAAAGGAAGCCCGCCTCCGGCGGGCTCCTTTTTTGGGGGGCTTTTAACTCGCCCGTAGGCACAGCCTTTTCTCAGAAAAAGGGGCTGACCCAAAAGGTCCGGCCCCTGTGAAACGCGGACCATTTCCTGTGAAAAGGGGAGGTCGCCAATTTGCCATGATTTTTGAGAGCTTTTGGGTCAGCCCCCTAGTTTTTTGAAGGAGCCGCCTCGCCGGCCAAGTCTTTTCTCAAAAAAAAAAGAGCCGCCCGCAGGCGGCTCTTTCCTATTTCTCTTCAAAGTATTTTCTGGCCGATTCAAAAAGCCTCATATCATAAATGCCTGGGACATTTTGGTAGAGGCCCCGGCCAACCCTCTCCGCATGACCCATCTTGCCGAAGACATGGCCATCGGGAGAAAGAAGCCCTTCAATCGCGGCAATGGACCCATTGGGATTGGCATCGATCTCCATCGAAGGATTGCCCGAAAAGTCCACGTATTGGGTGGCCACCTGCCCCCTTTGGAAAAGCTCTCGGACCATGGCGGGATCCGCAATGAGCCGGCCCTCTCCGTGAGAGATCGGGGCCGTGTAGAGGATCTTCGGGTCCGCCTCCTGGAGCCAGGGGGAATGAACCGAAGCAAGGCGGAGGCGGACCATCCGGGATTGATGGCGGCCGATGGTATTGTAGGTTAAGGTCGGCTGGTCCGAAGATGGCTCGATGATCTTTCCATAGGGGACCAGGCCCAGTTTAATGAGGGCCTGGAAACCATTGCAAATCCCGAGGATGAGGCCGCCCCTCTCTTCGAGAAGGCCCTTGATCCCGGCCGAGACCCCTTCATTGCGCATAAAAGCCGTGATGAACTTGCCGGCCCCGTCCGGCTCATCCCCTCCGGAAAAGCCGCCGGGAATGTAGAGGACCTGGGACTGGTCCAGGTCTTTTTTAAAGAGATCCAGACTTCGGCCAATGGAGGCTCCGTCCTGATTATTAATCACAAAGATCTTCGCTTTAAGGCCCGCTCTTTCCACGTATTTGGCCGAATCGTATTCGGTATTGGTGCCGGGAAAGACCGGAATTAAAACCTGGGCCTTTGAAGAGCCAAAGGCCCCCGAAAATCCGCAAGCTCCAAGGGTTTTGCCCTGTCCCTGAGAGGAAGCCGGCTTTGCCGGCTCTTGAGCCAAGGCCCCCAGGCACAGGCATTCATCCGCCGACCCCGCTGGCCCCGTAGGCTCCGTCGCCTCTGCCGTCAAGGCCCCCAGGCATTCATCCGCCGGCCCCGCCGCTTCTGCCGTCAAGGCCCCCAGGCCTCCGCCCGCCGCCTCCGCCGGCCCCGCCGACTCCGCCTTTAAGGGGAAGACCCGCTCCAGCTTCTCCTGGCTCTTTTTAAGGAGATCAGCAAGAGAAACCTTTTCTTCTCCGTAAATCAAGACCGGCTCATCCAAGGTCCGGCCCAGATCCAGACAAGTATATTCTTCCGACCCTTCCATGGGCTCCGAAAGCTCCAGAACCAGCCCCCCGTAGGCCAGGCCAAAGAGCCGGTCCAGACCCACCGGCTGGTAATCAAAGCCGATCCCATTTCCCAGGCCCATCTGATAAATTTTTTGGCCGATGCCTCCCATGGCAATGGCCGAGGCCGCATAAATCCTGCCCTTTCTCGCCCCCTCAAAAACCGCCCTTTGAATGGCTTTAAAAGACTGGGGGAGGGGAAGGCCGTTTTCATCCACAAGGGGAAGGAGGGCCTGGACCGGATGGCCCGGCCCCTTAAACTCAGGAGAGAGGACCTGGTCCAAATTTCCCGTCGTCACGGCAAAGGAAATAAGGGTGGGGGGGACATCCAGGTTCTCAAAGGTTCCCGACATGGAATCCTTGCCCCCGATAGCCGCAAGGCCCAGGTCCTTCTGCGCCTGATATGCCCCGAGAAGGGCCGCCATGGGAAGGCCCCACCGCCGGGGATCCGTCCCGGTCTTGGGGAAATACTCCTGGAAAGAAAGATAGGTCTCCTCCAGATTGGCCCCAGCTCCGATAAGCTTTGCCGCCGATTCCACCACCGCAAGATAGGCCCCATGGTAGGGACTTTTCGAGGACACAAAGGGGTCAAAGCCCCAGGCCATAAAGGAAACCGTGTCCGTATCTCCCTTTTCCAGGGAAACCTTCTGAACCATACAGTCATTGGGGGTCCGCTGGAACTTTCCCCCGTAAGGCATCAGAACCGTACCGGCTCCGATTGTGGAGTCAAAAGTCTCCACCAGCCCCCTCTGCGAACATCCGTTAAGGTCACTGGTCAGGGCATCCATGGCCGAGGCAAAATTCTTGGGATTTTTCACCAGCCCTTCTTTTTCCAGGACTCCCTTTCCGGTTTCGATCCGGATATGCTTTTCCGCCCCATTTTGGTCCAGGAAAGACCGGTCCAGGTCGACGATCGTCTTTCCCCGCCAGGTCATCACCAGGCTAGGCTTTTCCGTCACCTCTGCGACCTTTGTCGCCTCCAGGTTTTCCTCCTTGGCAATTTCCATAAACCGGTCCAGGTCCTTCGGGTCAATGACAACGGCCATCCTCTCCTGGGACTCCGAAATGGCCAGTTCCGTCCCGTCCAGGCCCTCATACTTTTTGGGGACCCGGTCCAGATTGATCTTTAACCCATCCGCCAGCTCGCCGATGGCAACGGAAACCCCGCCGGCCCCAAAGTCGTTGGACCGCTTGATCATCCGCACCGCCTCCGGATTTCGGAAAAACCGCTGGAGCTTTCGCTCTTCGGGGGCATTGCCCTTTTGGACCTCCGCTCCCGCCGTCTCCACGGATTTGACATTCTGAGACTTGGAAGAGCCCGTCGCGCCCCCGATCCCATCCCGGCCCGTTCTTCCTCCTAAGAGGATGACCGGGTCCCCGGGAGAGGGAGTCTCTCTTCGGACCAGTCTTTCCGGAACGGCTCCGATGACCGCACCGACCTCCATCCTCTTTGCGGCATAGCCCGGATGATAAAGCTCATGGACGCCCCCGGTCGCAAGGCCGATCTGATTTCCATAGGAAGAATAACCCCGGGCGGCCTCTCGGACAATCTGATACTGGGGAAGCTTTCCCGGCAGGGTCTCTTCCACCGGCGTAAGGGGATCGGCCGCTCCGGTCAGCCGCATGGCCCCGTAGACATAGGCCCGGCCCGAAAGAGGGTCGCGGATGGCCCCGCCGATGCAGGTAGCCGCCCCGCCGAAGGGCTCAATCTCGGTCGGATGGTTATGGGTCTCATTTTTGAAAAGAAGAAGCCAGGGCTCCTCTTTTCCGTCCACCCGGACCTTGATCTTTACCGTACAGGCATTGATTTCTTCCGACTGGTCCAGGCCCTCCAGCCTTCCGGCCGCTTTTAAAGCCTTGGCCCCGATGGTCCCCAGGTCCATCAAACAGATTGGCTTTTGATCCCCGATCTCCTCCCGGGTCTTTAAATAGTCCTGGTAGGATTTTTCCAAAAGGGGATCCTCAAAAGTTACCTGATCAATGATCGTTGCAAAGGTTGTGTGCCGGCAGTGGTCAGACCAGTAGGTGTCCAAAATTCGAATTTCCGTCATCGAAGGGTCCCGGCCCAGGGACCGGAAATATTTTTGAATCAGCGAAAGGTCCGCCTGATCCATGGCCAGGGAGTAATTTTCAAGGAAAAGGCCAAGGCCCCCCTCATCCAAATCCCGGAAACCCTCCATAATGGGGATCTCTTCGGGCTCTCGGACCGGAAGCTCCAGGCTATCCACCGGGCCCAGACCTGTTTCCCGGGAGTCAACCGGATTGATTAGAAGCTTGCGAAGCTGGTTCTTTTCCACTTCCGAAAGCTGACCATAGAAAAGATAGAGGTTGGCCGTTCGAACCTTGGGCCTTTCTCCCTGGGAGACCATTTGAATGCACTGTTCGCAGGAGTCCGCCCGCTGGTCAAACTGGCCGGGCAGGGCCTCTTGGGCCAGGATAAAATCCGCCGGCGCCTCCACGGCCCCCTGGGCCTCTTCCAAGGTCCGAAAGGTCCGGTCCACCATCGGCTCCGAAAAAACCCTGAAGATGGACTGGTCAAAAAGCTCCTTCGAAAGGTGGTCGGCATCGTAGCGCTTTAAAAACCGGACCCCTTGAAGTCCTGTCATATGAAAAAGCTGGCGGGCCTCCCTTAAAATGCCCTGGGCCTGGTGCTGAAGACCCGGCTTTTTTTCGACATAAATGCGGAAAACCATCCCTACCTCCTTGCCTTTAGTGCCCTTTGGCCGATGTCCTTCCGGAAAAAGGCATTTTCAAAGTGAATCTGGTCCACATCCTCATAGGAAAGGTCCATCGCTTCCATCAGAGTTGGGGCCGTCTCGGTGACCCCAAGAACCCGGCCCCCGTTGGTAAGGAGCTTTCCGTCTTTCTCAACGGCTCCGGCAAAGAAAATCTTTTCCCTGACCTTTTCCGGGAAGGAGATCGGATAGCCTTTTTCATAGGAGAGGGGGTAGCCCTCTGAGGCCATGACAACGCAGCAGGCCCGGGCATCTGAAAAATAGACGGGGGTCTGGTCCAGTTTTCCTTCGGTCACCGCCTTCATAATGGTGAAAAGGTCCGACTGGAGGAGGGGGAGGACGACCTGGGCCTCCGGATCCCCAAAACGGCAGTTGTATTCGATGACCTTTGGCCCATCCTTCGTGATCATGAGGCCGAAGTAGAGGCAGCCTTTAAAAGGTCGGCCTTCCTTGGCCATGGCCCGGATGGTGGGAAGGTAGATCTTTTCCATGCAAAAATCGGCCACGTCCTTGGTGTAATAGGGGTTGGGGGCAATGGCCCCCATGCCTCCGGTATTGGGCCCCCGGTCCCCGTCCAAGGCCCTTTTATGGTCCATGGAAGAGACCATGGGAACCACCGTTTTTCCATCGGTAAAGGAGAGGACGGAAACCTCCGGCCCTTCCAGAAATTCTTCAATCACGACGGTTTCCCCGGACTTTCCGAATTTTCCCTCTCCCATCATGGCCCGAAGGGCCTCCCGGGCATCATCCCGGTTCTCGCAGATGCTCACGCCCTTTCCCTTGGCCAGGCCCGAAGCCTTGATCACGACCGGAATCGGGCATTTTTCCACATATTCCAGGGCCTTATCCAGGTCGGTAAAGACCTCATAGGATGCAGTGGGAATCCCATATTTTTTCATCAGGTCCTTGGAAAAGGCCTTGGACCCTTCAATCATGGCCGCCTTTTGACTGGGCCCGAAGCAGGGAATGCCGATTTCCTCAAGCCGGTCCACCATCCCCATGACCAAGGGGTCGTCCGGGGCAACGACGGCATAGTCCACGGGATGATCCTGGGCGAAGGAAAGGACCCCATCCATATCTTCAGCGCTGATCCCCGTCACCTCCGCCTCCCCCGCAAAACCGGCGTTCCCTGGGAGGGCCCAGATCTTTTCAATTTTTGGATTTTCTCGAAGTTTTTTTAATATCGCATGCTCGCGGCCGCCGCCGCCAATTAAAAGAATATTCATGGAGACTCCTTTGGACTTTTTCTTGTGGGATTAATGGTGGAAGAGGCGGAAATCCGTCTTGCACATGACCATCCCATACTTGTCGCAGGTTTTAATGACCGCCTCATCCCGGACCGACCCGGCCGGCTGGGCAATGTACATGACTCCAGACCGGTGAGCCCTTTCGATATTGTCATCAAAGGGGAAGAAGGCATCGGAACCCAGGCTCACGCCCGTAATGGTCTTTAAATATTCCTTCTGCTCTTCCCGGGTAAAAGGCTCCGGACGGGTCTCAAAGTACCTTTGCCAGTTTCCTTCGGCGGTCACATCTTCCTCGTTCTGATTGATATAGCCGTCAATGACATTGTCCCTTTCCGGCCTTTTTAATTCCTTTTTAAACTGGAGGCCCAGGACCTTGGGCGACTGGCGGAGAAACCAGGTATCGGCCTTTCCTCCTGCCAGCCGGGTGCAGTGGATCCGGGACTGCTGACCGGCCCCGATTCCAATGGCCTGGCCGTCATAGGCATAGGCGACCGAATTCGACTGGGTGTATTTGAGGCAGATCAGGGCAATTACCAGGTCCCTTTTCGCCGACTCAGGCAGGTTTTTATTGGCAGAAATGATATTTGTCAGAGAGGAGGCGTCAATTTTGACTTCATTTCTCTTTTGCTCGAAGCTGATCCCGAAGACCTGCTTTTTCTCCAGCTCCTGGGGGACATAGTCGGGATCGATTTCAATGACATTGTAATTGCCCCCGCGTTTGGACTTTAAGATTTCCAGGGCCTCCGGTTCATAGCCGGGGGCGATGACCCCGTCGGAGACTTCCCGGTGGATGAGCTTTGCCGTTAAAAGATCGCAGACATCCGAAAGGGCGACAAAATCGCCAAAGGAGCTCATCCGGTCCGTTCCCCTTGCCCGGGCGTAGGCGCAGGCCAGGGGGGAGGAGTCCAGGTCCTGGACCGTCTCCATCTGGCAGGCCTTTTTGAGCTTGTCCGAAAGAGGAAGGCCCACGGCTCCGGAGGTGGGGGAGACGTGCTTAAAGGAAGCCGCCGCTGGCATATGGAGAGCTTCCTTTAACTCCTTGACCAGCTGCCAGCTGTTTAAGGCATCCAGAAAATTGATAAAACCGGGCCTTCCATTGAGCACCCGGCAAGGCAGGTCGGACCCGTCTTCCATGAAGATCCGGGCGGGCTTTTGATTGGGGTTACATCCGTATTTGAGTGAAAGTTCCTTCATGTCTTTCTCCTTTGCTCCATTTATGGAAAGTTTTTTAGATGGACAGTTCTTCCTCAATTTCCTCCCGGTGGTAGCGGGCAAGGACCTCGGCAACCGGCCCCTTTAAGTACTCCTCTACC
>CAMYOR010000051.1 GCA_947278105.1 uncultured Tissierellia bacterium | reverse complement strand
ACGTCCTGAATTTCAAAAGCCCAGAACAGATTGTGCAAGAATATTTTGAAGCCTCCGTCGCTTAGGTGACTGGTTTTTCCGGGCAAATAGGATAGATGTATCGAAGGCATCTTGAGCGGAATGTGTAACATATGTCTTGACAGTCAAGAAATGGATTCTGCTATATGTAAGGAAGAGAAGGATTCAATCTACTATTTTAGAATGTATAATATGTATAATACGTTTAATTTGTTTTTTTGAAAAATCATAAAATTCTTTTTAAAGGGAGGGTTTTTAAAATGGCATGGGACGATCAAACAGGAAGAGCAATCAGGGGCGCCGGTGACAAGTATGTTGTTCTGCAAGTGGTATTGACAGAAAAATTATTAGGCACTGGTTCGGGCGCTGCAAGTTTAACAAATCTTCAGGCAGCAATAAATAAGCAAGCTGCTTTGGGCTACAGACTGCATACTATTACAACATCAGCTTCAGGCTCAAAGGGTTTTCTCGGAGGTGACAAGATTCAAGCAACTATGGTTTTCTAAAGGATTGATTAAAAATAAATTAGTCCTGTCCTTTGTGCATAAAATTGTAAAAGCTTCATCTCTCTTTCCTTTCTGGCAAGGCTTGTGATGGTAAAGGCAGCGGCGTCGGGCTCCTTTGTAAAATTCAAAAAATGCTCACGGCCCTGACTAAATGGCGTTTTTTGAGTTTGGTCAGGGTCGGTGGGTTTTTTTTCGTTAAAATTTGTCAAAAATTCCGGCTCCAGCACGGCACTTCCTGGCAGACGGGAAGAATGAGTTTAATGTTACTTCCTTTATATATTGAATGTGATCGTCTTCCTTTGCTATAGACGGTTTATCCCTCAGCGGAGAGTGTTTACTAAGGTTCCAATGCCCTGAATGGTGACGGCAACGGTGTCGCCTGCCTTTAGCCATTGTTTTTTATCTGCTGGGTAACCCATCATAACTCCTGAGGGGGTGCCGGTGAAAATAATATCCCCTGCTTTTAAATGTACCCGAGGCATTAAGTAGTTGATCAGATCTTGGGGAGAAAAAATAAGGTCACTGGTGTTCGAATGCTGGCGCAGTTCACCATTGACTTGGCAGGATATATCCAGCCCATCCTTGGGAAGACTTTCTAGGTTTACTGCGTAGGGGCCAATGGGTGCAAAGCCATCATAGGTTTTTCCCACTAACCACTGGGAAGAGGCTCTCTGCCATTCGCGAATAGAAAGGTCATTGCCGCAGGTACAAGCAAAAATTCTTCCTTGGTTCCCCATGATGAGAACTAACTCCGCTTCGTAGTCAATCTCCTCGGCTTCTGGCAAGGCAATTTTTTGATTATGGGAAGCCAAGGCATTAGAAAATTTACTAAATACCGTCGGGCTTTCCTTGTGAATAAAATTGTAAAAACTTCATCTCTCTTCCCTTTCTGGCTAGGCTTGTGATGATTTTTATTAGTAGTGGATTAGCGCATGGCAATGGTGAGGGTGGCGGTGGCGGCCAATTCCTGAGCTGGCGTTAGAATTTCAGCTTGACAGAGAATCTTGGCCTTTTCGGCTTCAATTTTTATAACTTTCGCTTTTACTGTGAGCTTATCGCCTGGATAGAGGGGCTTTTTGAATGCTGCCTCCTGGATGGAGGCGAAAAGAGGGATTTTGCCGGCGTAATGGTCACTGGTCATGATCATGATATCGGCGGCCTGGGCCATGGTCTCGACGGAAAGGACGCCTGGAAAGATGGGGTGGGAGGGGAAATGGCCATGAAAGAGATCCCAGGCGGGGTCAAGCCACAAGCTGGCCTGGATTTCATTTAAGGGGTTGAGGGATAAAACCTCATCGATCAAAAGAAGGGGCGGACGATGCGGGAGGATGGAGAGGACCTGGTCATGGGTTAGGGCGGGGGGCATGGGGATTCCTTTCGTTCATTTGTTCGTTAATCTGGGGTAGGAGTGTCGGATAAAGTTTTGATTCGGCGTATGGTTTCTTTAAGGTTATCATCAGAATTGGCAAAGACCAAGCGAAGATATCCTTCCCCATGAGTTCCAAAACAGAATGTGACTTTTGCTGATGAAGAGGCCATTAAGGCATCCCCGCTTTTTTACTCGAAAGTACTCGAAAATACTCGAAAGTTGCTTAAAAAGTCGCTTAATTGCAGACAAACCTGCGTGCTCACTTGCGTTTAAGCTTGTTGTCTGCTAATTATCTCTCATCTATTTCTGTTTACTCGAAAGTACTCGAAAATACTCGAAAGTACCCAAAACTTTTTAAAAGCCTCAGTGGGCCAATGTGAAGTATTGCGTAGGATCATTGGCGTTATTTCCATGCCAAGTTAACAACATTTTATCTTCCAGTCTTTTTAAAGTTTTTCTGGCTGTCACTATGCTTCTTCCTGTAATTTCAGTAACTTGCTTGGATGTAATCGTGTCATTCATGAAAAGATAGTGCATAATTATTTTCTCATCATCATTAAGGTCATTAAAGACTTCCTTTGTCAACTTTCTTTTTAATGAATCTGAAATTCTGATATGCCGATTGAGGATGTTGTTTTCAAGCCGTAACAATACCTGATGTCCTGGTTCTGAATATACAGGATCTTTTAGAAAAAAACTTTGCATTTCAGAATATATACGATTAACGCCCTCATTCAACTCCTTAACCCAACCAAATTCAGATAAGACACGGGCAATTTTGGGGTTCCTTGAATAGCGAGTATTCATAATATTATTAATCGTTACTATGTTTGGTAAACGGCCAGGACTATAAATCTCAATACGATCATCAAACATGATGAATTTTATATGTTCGCCATTCATAGAGTAATTTCGATGAGTCAGTGCATTTACAATACCTTCAAACCAAGCAAACTCTGGGTACTCTGGCATTTTTTCAAAAACGCCATCATCATTTAAATATTGAAATTCACGCATTTGTGCATTAATAAAAGGTCTGGCCTCCATAATGATTTTAGGGATAGAGCCATCAAAAGTTCGTTCCTTAATAATATTTAATCTCTTGCCCGTCCCCGCAAACATTCCATCATAACGAATAAATCGAAGACGTGCCTGCGGCAAGTATTTTGTAGGATTTTGTCCAAATAGCAACAACCCGGCATTTGTGAGTTTTCCTTGCTCAATCATGCCTCTAGCTTTCAATACTTCAAGTGTCGGCTTATCTGGCGTTCCCATATGTTGACGATAAAATTCTATGACCTCTTCATCAATATCAGCAAGTGAGGAGCGATCTACTATTTCATCTTCGAAATACCGCTGACCTCTATCATAGAGCAATTGCGTTCGCTGCTCATAATTCAACTTTGTACTGCTATCAGTCTGACGTAAGTAGACCTCATGATCAAATGATTCAATAACCTTACCATAAGAGGCCTCTACTTCAAGCAGGAGGATAATGTCTCGTTCCTTTTTTTCATTTGTTACAGAAACTTCAGAACAATGAAAAGAAATAGGAGTTGCTGTGAGACGTTTTATGGCCACCGTCTTAAAATCCTCGATATCATGTGCTCCAAAGGTACGAAATCCGGTAATACGACCATCATCTTCAATACCTATGACAAGAGTGCCACCATTGGCATTAGCAAAAGCCACAAGATCGCGAACAATATCATCAGGCTTTATCCTCGCACTCTTGCGTTCAAAGAATTGATTTTCTTTGGTGGTCTGAAAATATTCAATTGTATTAGGACGTATCTTATCCACCATTTCAGAAAATCCCTTCCATTAATCTGTAATTCCTGGATAGTTTTCAACTAGTATCGCGGCGAGAAAATGCCCCAATCGATAAATAGAGCTCATCCCCTAACAAACAAATCTGCATGAGCAGCAGATTTTTTTGTTACATATTCATCTCGCATTAATTTCTTTTTTTCTGTGTTTTTTCCTTCCAGCTATTTTATTTATCATATCACGAAATTTAATGAGACGCTGAACTCAGCTGCCAGCTCGTAGTAGATTGGTTGAAGGTGCAAAAAAAGAGAAGCCCTTTGGCTTCTCCTGATAAGTTCGCACACCCGGCTTTGTTGCGATGGCCTGCGCGGTACCGAAAATTCCGGCTCCAGCACGGCACTCCCTGGCACACGGGAAGGATGGGTTTAATGCTGCTTCCTTCCGGACCTGACATGGTTCGCCCGCTCCCCGTTGCCAGGGACCGGGCCTTCAACGCTTTCCTTAACGACCTGCCACAGGTCCAAGGCCCCGGGGCCGGGAATTCTACCCTGCTATAGCGGATTGCAGGTTCAGGGCACCGCTAGTTCCCCGTATAGTGCACGGAGAGTGAGGGATTCGAACCCTCGATACGCGAAAGGCGTATACATGATTTCCAATCATGCTCCTTCGACCAACTCGGACAACTCTCCAAGGGCCGCCAAAAAGTGGTTCCTTTTTGCGGTTACTAGGCTATTGTATAAAAGTTCATGGCCATTGTCAAAAGATTTATTAGGAGCGGTCGGGCCGGGGCTGCTGGGTGCAGGAGGCTTTTCGGGCGAGGCTACAGGAGGAGGATTCCCTTTTCCTGGCAGATCTTTCGGGTTTCATCGTCCCAGAGGGAGGCCTGGACTTCGCCGATGTGGCAGGTGCCAATCAGGAACATACAGAGGCGGGATTGGCCGATGCCGCCGCCGATGGTCTGGGGGAGTTCGCCCTTTAAGAGGGCCTGGTGGTAGGGGAGGCTTCTGCGGTCGTCGGCGCCGGCGAGGGTGAGCTGGCGGTCGAGGGTTTGGGGGTTGACGCGGATGCCCATGGAGGAGATTTCGAAGGCGTTTTCTAGGATTTCGTTCCAGAAAAGGATATCGCCATTGAGGTCCCAGTCGTCATAGTCCGGGGAACGGCCGTCATGGGGCTTACCTGAAGCGAGCTTTTTGCCGATGCCTTGGAGGAAGACGGTCTTTTTTTCCTTGCAGATCTGGTACTCGCGCTCTTTGGGGGATAGGTCGGGGTATAGGTCTTCGAGCTCCTGGGCGTGGATAAAGGTGACCTGGCGGCGGATTTCGGTGGAGAGGTCGGGGAAGCGGGCGCGGAGGAGGTGGTTGACGTTGCAGATGGTGGAGACGATTTTTTGGACGGTCTCGTAGAGATAGTCCTCGGTCCGGTCCTCGGGTTTGATGATTTTTTCCCAGTCCCACTGGTCCACGTAGATGGAATGAATATTATCCAATTCTTCGTCGCGGCGGATGGCGTTCATGTCGGTGAGGAGGCCTTCATAGACTTTGAAACGATAGTCTTTGAGGGCTTTTCTTTTCCATTTTGCCAGGGACTGGACCACTTCGGCGTTGCCCTTGAGAGCGGGGACGTCGAAGCCGACCGGGCGCTCGACGCCGGAGAGATTGTCATTGAGGCCGGAGGCCTGGGCAACGAAAAGGGGGGCGGAGACTCGGCGGAGGTTGAGGGCGGTTTCAAATTCAAATTGGAAGGTCTTTTTGATGAAGTCGATTGCCTGCTCCATTTTGTACTGGTCCAGAGGGGGCTGGTAATTTTCTGGAATTTTGATGGTCATAGGGGCTCCTTATGTTTGAGTGTGTCGGTGAAGGGGGGTGGGGGTTCCTTTTGGCTTTTTGGGGTTCCTTGGGATTTCTTGGGATCCCTTTTGGCTTTTTGGGATTCCTTGGGATTTTTTGGGGCTACTCCCCGAAGGTCCCGTCTTCGATTTCCTGGATCATTTGCAGGCGGGGGCTATGATGGCCGCCGGCGAATTCTTCGGTCAGGAAGACATCGCAGATTTCTCGGGCCATTCCGGTTCCGATAACTCGGGCTCCCATGCAAAGGACGTTGGCATCGTTATGCTGGCGGGCGAATTTGGCGGAGAAGGGTTCGGAGCAGAGGGCGGCGCGGATCCCTTTTTCTTTGTTGGCGGCCATGGACATCCCAAGGCCCGTGCCACAGATAAGGATCCCTTTGTCGGCTCTTTTTTCCTGGATGGCCCGGCAAACTTTATGGGCATAGATGGGATAGTCCACAGATTCTTCGGTATCTGTCCCAAAGTTTACGATTTCATAGCCTTTTTCTTCCAAATAGGCTTTGATATGATTTTTTAATGCCGTGGCGGCATGGTCATTGGCAATGGCGATTTTCATTGGCTTTTCCTCTCTGTTTTGGGCGGGGACTTGGGTTTTGGCCCGCAGCCGGCGGTTTGGAGCAGGCCGGGGCGCAGGGGTTGGCGGAGCCGCAGGACGGAGCGCAGGGCTTGGGGCTGTCCGAGGCGCAGGGCTTGGCGGAGCCAGTGGCGGACGGAGCGCAGGGCTTGGGGCTGTCCGAGGCGCAGGGCTTGGCGGAGGCGGCGGCTCTTTCCTCCTGCTTTTTCCATAGGTTAAATCCGCAAACTCTAAACATAGTATTCCTCATCAATTCAAAATTCAGTCATTCTTCATTAAAAAGTCCCCACGATAAGAGGGGTTCCTCTTGATTATAGAATAAATTGTGCTTTTGTGGGCGATCCTGGGGAATTTTTGGAAGAGGGGGCTGATTAGCAGGAGAAAAATGAGTGTCCCGGCCTTCGGCCGGGAAGGGAGCTGGTATTGCAGTGAGCCCGGCGAGGCCACGGCAAGTGCAGGGCGTGAGTAAGTGAGAAATTGTTAAAAATTTAATTCTATGTGGGGCCTTAGGGTGTGGCCGAGCCGGGGAAATCGCCGCCCACGGGCGGCACCTTCTAAAAACAAGGCTTTGCCGGAGGACCCGCTGGCGGGGCCGGAGGCAAAGCGGCTTTAGCCGCCCGCCGCCCCGCTCCTGACTAATCAGCTTTTTCGGCTTTTAGTCAGGGGGCAGCAGCCCTGACTAAATGGCTTTTTGGGACTTTGGTCAGGAGCGGAGAGCCCTTTTTCGCTAGAATTGCGTCGGATTTTCGTCCTCCGCTCCTGACTAATCAGCTTTTTCGGCTTTTAGTCAGGGGGCAGCAGCCCTGGCTAATTGGTTTTTTGGGCCTTTGGTCAGGAGCGGAGAGCCCTTTTTCGCTAGAATTGCGTCGGATTTTCGTCC
>CAMYOR010000050.1 GCA_947278105.1 uncultured Tissierellia bacterium | reverse complement strand
TACCTACTCTTCCCTGTATCCGGGCCGGGTCGCCAACCCGAAAGAGATTGCCCGGCAGGCCCGCCTCTGCCTTTCCCGCTTAGAAAACCTTCTGGGCGAGGACTTTAAAACCCGTCTCTGGCGGTACCCGGGCGGTCATATGTCCTGGAAAAAAATGGAGGCCGGAGACCAAGCCCTGGCAAAAATGGGCTTGGTCTGGATTGACTGGAACAGTATGTGTGGGGATGCCTCCCGGAAGGAGGATACCCCAAGGACGATTGAAGGACAGGTCAAACACATCCTTAACGACTGGGCAGCCTTTGGAAAGCCAAACGTGATCACTGTTTTAATGCACGATACCCCAGATAAACCCCTGACCCGAAAGTCCCTGCACGCCATTGTCCAAGCGCTCCGAGACGAGGGATTTTCCTTTGGAATTTTGGAATAAGGGATTCTGGAAACGAAAGATCCTCGAGGATCTAAGGCTGGAGATCAAAGGCGGGAGGATCGGTTTGATCTCTGGGCGCATCCAAATTTGACCAAAGCTTTTGAAGGGGGACCAGGTAGGCCTGGTCCTCTTTTTTGAGACCTTTTTGGGCCATAGCCAGAAGATCCATCCCCCAGTTGACAAAATAATCCGAAAGATAATAACCCCGGATCCCATGATCCCGGGCCGAATCCTTCCCCCTCCGGATATTGTCAGAGTTTTCGGGAAGGAGCCTTTTTTCAAGGGCCCTTTCATTTTCCTCGGATTGAAAGAGGCCCATCAGAAAGGCCACCGCTCCCAGCCCATAAGAAAGGGGCAGGGCATCCAGGGAGGCGATAAAAATTCTTCCCTCTTTTTCAATACTTTCTGTGGGAAGGCTTTTTCCCTTCCGAAGAAGCTCCTGACGGAGGACAAAGCAGGAAGAAGGCCTTCCTTCAAAGAGCCCTGCGTTATCAAATACGGCCGCGAAAATCGGTGAAAGAACCCGGGCCAGGGCCATCCTTCGCCTCCGATCCTCCGCAAAGCCGGAGGGCAGGCCAAAATAAAGTCCCCCCGTCCACTCCCGGATCCTTTTTCCCCTTTCCCCGGCTTCCAGGGCAGATGAAAAGGGTAGGGAAAAAGGGGTCCAGGGATCGACTCCCCGGGGCAAAAGAGAAAGTCCCTCGTTTTTAAGGTCTTCCTGGAAATGGATAAGGAAGCGGGCCGACCGGTCTTCCAATTCCCCAACCGAAGAAAAGTCTTCAATGCCCAGGCTAATCTTTTCCTCTGAAAAAGAAAGGGACCCCGGCCCCTCCTGTTCATTGAGCTTTCCGGTCAGAGAAAAAAGCTGCCTTTTAAGATCCTCATCCTTTTGAAAGAAAACCCGTTCTTTTTTCCCCGCTCGGACCAGAAAAAATTCCTGAAAAAAAGAAAAGGCTCCTTCTTTTTTTCTTTTCTCGAGCGTCTCTTTTCTTTCCACTGATTTCCTCCTCTCTTTCTCTCACTTTTTTCGAGTATACTTAATATATAAAATCTTTTTAACAAAATGAAGTGAGATTGGAAAAGGGAGGCCCGGCCTCCCCTTTTCCGGAAAGGAACTCCGATGTCATTAATAAAAATTCAGTACCTTCTCGACAGCGGCTTTGCCATTGATTATGATGAGCATTTTGTCGTTGTGGATTATACCGGCGGCCCCCTGGACCTCCCGAAAGATAAGGAGATTCTTTTCCTGGTCACCCAGGGCGACCGGACCCATTATTCTCCGAAGATTTTTACCCTCCGCGGCTCTAAAAATGCCCATTATATTCTTTTTGAGGATGTCGAAAATATCGAAAAAGAGGGGAAAATCTTCCGCCTAAGTAATTCCATTCAAAAAACTGAGCTGCTAAAAAGAGCCTACGATCCTCAATTGACTCGCAGGACGGGTCCCAACAAACACTTTGATTTCGGCGGAATTTCCTTTACCAGCTTCCCCTCCAACCAGGGAGGCATGGCCATCCTCTTTGAAATCAATGAAGTCTTCTTTTTTCATGCCGGATCCCTGAATGCCCAGCTTTGGCCAGAAATGAGCTCAGCCGCCCGGCAAAAAGAAACCGATGACTTTATGGGGATTTTAAATAAGATCAAGGATTTTCCCATCGATGTCAGCTTTGGCATCGTTGACCCCAGTCTCGGTGAAAATGCCTTTATTGGCCCCATCTTTTTTATTAAAACCCTGAATCCCCAAATTTTCGTCCCCATGCAGTTTAATGGCCTTCCTTCCATCACGGAGACCTTCCGGGATGCCATGCAGCCCAAGACGAAGACCATTATCCAAACCATTAAAGGCTCCGGCGATCAGATCTTTGTCCGGGGATAAAAAGTCGGCCGGATCCTAAGGACCCGGCCCGTTATTTCTTATTTTTTCAAAGCCTTATAAGTTTTCTACAATCTCCTGGGTATCCCTGGCGATCATGAGCTCTTCATCCGTGGGGATAACCCAGATTTTAATCTTGGAATCTCCGGCCGAGATTTCCCACTCCTTTTGACCCTTGGCCTCGTTTTTTGCGGGATCAAGCTTTGCACCCAGGATTTCCAAGTTTTCACAAATGGCTGCCCGATCTTTTGCCCCGTGTTCGCCGATCCCGCCTGTAAAGGTGATGGCATCGACCCTTCCAAGCTCTGCCACATAGGCTCCGATAAACCGGCGAACAGAGGTGTGGAAAATCTTCAGGGCCAGGCGGGCTCTCTCATTGCCAGCTTCTGCCGCCTTTTCCAGGTCACGAAAATCGGAAGAAAGGCCGGAAACGCCCAAAACGCCTGATTCTTTATTAAGGACCCGGTCTAAATCATCAATGCTTAAGCCCTTCTGCTGGACAAGATAAATCAGGATGCCGGGGTCAATGTCTCCGGAACGGGTTCCCATCGGAAGGCCGGAAAGGGCCGTCAGTCCCATGGTGGTGTTGTAGGATTTTCCATTTTTCACGGCGCAGAGGGAAGATCCGTTGCCCAGGTGGCAGGAGATGATATTCAGCCGATCTTCAGGGATGTTCAAAAGCTGAGCGGCTCTTTTTGTAATATAGCGATGGGAGGTCCCATGAAAACCGTACCGGCGAACCCCATCCTCTTCGTAATACTTGTAGGGAATCGGATAGACATAGTTTTCCGGGGGCATGGTCTGATGGAAGGCCGTATCCATAACGGCAACCTGAGGGATCCCCTCCCCTAAGAGGGCGGCGCAGGCCCGGATCGTCGAAAGCTGCGGGGGATTATGGAGGGGGCCAAACTTGGAGTTGGCTTCTACGGCCTTAATGCAGGCCTCGTCCACCAGGGTCGAATGGATGACTAAGTCTCCCCCGTGCAGGACCCGGTGTCCGACCGCATTAATTTCAGAAAGATCAGAAATTACCCCCAAGGCCGGATCCGTCAGTGCTTCAAACATTGCCTTGACGGCCTCCTTGTGGCTAGGAATGGATGCCGTTTTTTCATAGACTTCCCGGTCTGGAGTCTTTTGTTCAATTCTCGCTCCTTCTCCGCCGATCCTCTCCACCAGTCCTTTGGTCAAAACTTCTTCCTGATCCATGTCAAAAAGCTGATATTTGAGCGAAGAACTGCCACAGTTTACCACTAAAATTTTCATATTTCCTCCCGGATTTTTTATCTTCAATGAGTAAAAACGAAATAAAAAAACAACTCCTCCCCTATTTTACCCTTTTCTAAGAGCAAAACGGGTAAATTACTTTTCTTTCCAGAGGGGACTCGGATAGAGGCCGGCCCTGGTTTTTTCCAAAAAGCCCTCCCGGACCCGGGCCTTATCTTCTTTATAGGTTACCCCCATCCACCTTTCCCGGGTGGGAAGAACCAAGGCCTTGGCCCTTCCTGCTGCCAGCTCCCCCTCAACCACCGCCGGAAGATAGGCCTCCCTTCGAAGGGGATTGTCCTTTAGTTCTTCCTTAAAAAACCGGTCCAGACCGCTCCTGAGCGCCTCCATAAAAGACGGGGGAAATCCCCAAAAATTCATTGAAACCAGCTGGTCTCCGGAAAGAGGAATTTTTCGCTGCCCGGAAAGAGGGGCTCCCTTTTCCGAACTTTTCCCCGGGCCTGGCCCTGCCCCTTCCTCCAGGGCATAGGCATCCCTTCCCTCGGGAAAAATCTGTGTCCATTCGCGGATGCTTAAAAGCTCCCTGTTTTGTACCTGACAGAGGCCCCGGGCAACGGACCCGTGGGAAGAAAGCGTGTTTCTTAATAGAAATCCCACCATCGCATAAGTCGCTGGGAGGATCCCCGGGTCATTTTTCCCCTCTTCAGGGAAGGGGCCGCCGGCCCCCTTCTCCTCCTGGCTTTTCACCAGAAAATTATAAAGGAGCCGATAGGGCTCTTTTCCATAATAATCATCGGCATTAATGACCGCAAAGGGCCCATTAATCAGCTTTCTTGCCGCATAAACCGCATGGGCGGTCCCCCAGGGCTTTTTCCTTCCCTCGGGAACGGCCCTCCCCTCCGGAATATCCGAAAGATCTTGAAAGGCATAGGAAATCTCAAAATCCGGGGGAAGAGCCCGGCGAAACTTATCCTGAAAAAAGGGGAGATGGTCCCGGCGGATCACAAAAATTGCCCGGCTAAAGCCCGCCTGCCAGGCATCAAAAAGAGAATAATCAATGATCCATTCTCCGGCCGGCCCGACCGGGTCTACCTGCTTGAGCCCCCCGTATCGGGAGCCCATGCCAGCCGCCATAATGAGTAAAATTGGTTCCATAGTATCCTTTCTTATTCCTGTTTTTAATTATAGCAAATGGGAATGGGAGCCGACAGAAAGCCGGAAGGATATGGTAAAATAGGTTGAAATCGACCAAGGAGGTCCCCATGCATTTTTCCCCGGAAGACCAAAAAAAAATCAAACGAGCCCTTTTTATCGTCACCTGCTCCATTTTGATTTACAACCTCATCGGCCATCTGCCGGACATCTTTTCCGTTTTGGGCCGCTTTCTGGGGATCATTGCGCCTTTTATCTATGCCATCGCCCTGGCCTTTGTGATCAATATCCCCATGAGCTTTTTTGAAAACAAGTTTTTAGGTCGGCTTCCCATTAAAAAATCCCTCCAGAGGGCCCTGGCCATCATCTTGGCCTACTTTATCCTCTTTTTCCTGATCAGCCTCCTTTTCTCCATCATTATTCCCAAGCTCTACACCTCTTCCCGCACTTTCGTCCTGGCCATTCCGGAGCTTTTCAGTCGCCTGCGCCGACTGGTTCAGGAGGCCACCTGGCTGGGAAGGTTTCAAAAAGTTCTCTTAGAAGCTCTGAACCAGGCAAATCCCAGCTCCCTTGGATCTTATCTCATGAAATTAATGGGCCACGAAAAAATGTCGGGGGCTCTTTTCCCCTCCCTCACCGCGACCCTTTTTGCAACCCTCACCACGATCTTCTCCGGCTTTTTAAATGCCTTTGTCGCCCTGATCTTTTCCATCTATATGCTGGGTTCCAAAGAAAGGCTGACCCGCCAATCCAAAGAACTGATTTATTCCCTGTTCCCGGAAAATGCAGCCGACAGCATCATGTACCTGACCTATACGGCCTATGATAACTTCTATAACTTCTTCACCGGACAGTTTCTCGAGGCCATTGTCCTCGGGGGGATGACCTACGCCGGGATGAAAATCCTAAAAATGGATTACGCTGTCGTCGTGGCCATCATCGTCGCCTTTGGAGCCCTAATTCCCATGGTTGGCGCTGTTCTGGCCGGTCTCGTGGGAACCCTAGTCCTTCTTAGCATAGACCCCGTCCAGGGAATCGGCTTTCTCATTTTCATCTGCGTTCTCCAGCAGTTTGATGGAAACCTGGTCTACCCAAAGATTGTCGGTCAGTCCGTCGGCCTTCCGGCCATGTGGGTGCTTTTGGGCATTATCATCGGGGGAAAACTCTTTGGAGTCGTTGGAATGTTCATGTTTGTACCGATTATGTCTACCCTTTATGATCTGCTCACGGACTTTAAGACCCGGCGGCTGGCCGAAAAAAAGATTAACGTTGCCGCAAAATAAAAGGCCTTTCGGGGTCTTTGTATTTTATGGATCAATAAATATCCAAAACTGGGCCCCGGCGGCCTTCTAAAAACAATTTAAAAGAGGAAAAAATGAATTCAAAATATGAAAAATATGCCCGTCTCATCATTGAAATGGGGGTCAATGTTCAGAAGGGCCAGCCCCTTCTTATCCGGGCAGAGGTCGAAGAAGCCGATTTTGTCCGCCTTTTGGCGAAATATGCCTATGAAAGAGGGGCCAGCGAAGTCGTTCTCGACTGGAAGGATAGTCCCCTTTTAAGGATGCGCCTAGAAAACGCCCCCCACGAGGTCCTGAAAGAGATTCCCGACTGGGCCTTCGACCGGATGAAATATTACTATGAAAAAAATGCCTGTTTGATTTCTCTAAGCTCCTCGGATCCAGAGGCCCTGAGCGGCCTGGATCCGAAAAGATTGGGCCTTGCGATGAAAGCGGCCAATGAAAAATTTAAGCCGCTGGACCACTACACCATGAACGATGAACTTGCCTGGTGCGTGGCCTCAGTTCCTGGAAAAGACTGGGCTTGCCGTGTTTTCCCCGACCTCTCCCCGGAAAGAGCCCAGGAAATGCTTTGGGAAGCAATTCAAAAAGCCGTTCGTCTGGACCAGGAAGACCCCCTTACCGCCTGGAAATCCCATATCGAAACATTAAATGCCCGGGCGGAAAAGCTCAACCGTTACCATTTCCAGTCCCTTCACTACCAATCCAGCCAGGGAACCGACCTCATTGTCCAGCTTCCTTCCGGCCATCTCTGGCTGGCTGCTGAGTCCCATAACCGGGCAGGCACCGGGTTTATCCCCAATATGCCCACCGAGGAGATCTTTACCCTCCCCTCCCGAACCGGGGTAGAGGGAACCCTCTGCTCGACCAAACCCCTTTCCTATAACGGAAACCTGATAGAAGACTTTGTTTTCCGCTTTAAAGACGGAAAAGTGACAGATTTTCGAGCGAAAAAAGGAGAGGAAATCCTCCGCTCCCTCCTGGAAGAAGATGAAAAC
>CAMYOR010000049.1 GCA_947278105.1 uncultured Tissierellia bacterium | reverse complement strand
TGTCTCGTGGGCTCGGAGATGTGTATAAGAGACAGGACCGGGACTATTCCGTGATGGAGGTCGTAAAGAATGTACAAAAATCCATCAAAGAAGAAGTCGAGTCCATGCTGGGCCTCGTTTGTGAAAAGATTGATGTTGCAGTGCTATAAAGAAGGCTAAGGAAAAAATGAATCCATTCAAAGCAGAATCACAGAAGCTCCTGGATATGATGATCCATTCCATTTACACCAACAAGGACATCTTCCTCCGGGAGCTTATTTCAAATGCCTCTGATGCTCTGGATAAGAGGCACCTAAAAACCCTGGATGAAAATCCCGCCCAGGCGGACCGGTCAAAACTCAAAATTGACCTGATCCCGGATAAAGAAGCCCGCACTCTGACCATCCGTGATAATGGATGCGGGATGACGGAGAAAGAACTTGAAGAAAACCTGGGGACCATTGCCCACAGCGGCTCTCAGGAGTTTCAGGCGAAGGCCAAGGCGGCCGAAATAAGCTCCCCCGAAGGATCCGAGGAGAGTCAAGAAAAAATTGCCAATATTATCGGCCAGTTTGGCGTGGGCTTTTATTCGGCCTTTATGGTCGCCGACCGGGTGGAAGTTTTATCCAGATCCATGACCGACCCCAAGGCTCACCGGTGGATCAGCTCCGGCGCCGAGGGATATGCCCTCGAAGAGGCGAAAAAGGACGAGGTTGGGACGGATGTGATCCTCCACCTCCGCCCGGATGAGAAAGGGGAAGAGGGTGAAAATTATTCCTCTTACCTTGAGCCCTACACCCTACAAGGCTTGGTTGAGCGTTATTCCAATTATATTCGCTACCCCATCCGGATGGAAATGGACCATTCCGTTCGCAAAGAAGTTCCCGAAACTGCCACGGAAGAGGAGAAAAAAGAAGCCGAGGCCCATCCCCAATACGAAACGGTCCGGGAATGGGAAACCCTCAATTCCATGACGCCGATTTGGGATGAGTCCAAGAACCGGCTCAAGGACGAGGACTATATCCGCTTTTATCAGCAGGAGCACCTGGGCTTTGAGGAGCCCTTGGACTGGATCCACCTGGTTTTCGATGGGACCCTCTCCTACCGGGCGATCCTCTATATTCCATCGGCATTGCCATGGGATTTTTACACCCGGGAATTTAAAAAGGGCCTGACCCTTTACTCCAGTGGGGTCAAAATCATGGACCACGCCGACCGCCTTCTCCCAGATTACTATTCCTTTGTCCAGGGAGTGGTTTCCTCCGAGGATTTTCATCTGAACCTTTCCCGGGAGACCCTCCAAAAGAACCGCCAGATCCTTTCCATAGCCAGAAATATTGAAAACAAAATTACCGACCGGCTCAGGACCCTGAGAAGTGAAAATCCCGAAAAATATGAAAAGTTTTTTGACCTCTTTGGCCCCACTCTTAAAGCTGGCATTTATCAGACTTACGGAGCAAAGGCAGAACAGCTGGCGCCCCTTTTGATCTTTTCCACCTCGAAGTCCCAGGACAAGAAACGGTCTTTGGATGAAATCACTGAGGGAATGGAAGATCAGGCAAAAATTTACTATGCAAGCGGAAAGGACCTTGGCCAAATTGACCGCCTGCCCATGATGGGGGCCCTGAAAGAAAAGGACCTGGAAGTCCTCTATCTTCCTGAGCCCATGGATGAATTTACCCTCCAGGCCATGCGGGAATATCATGGCCATCCCTTCCAGTCCATTCAAAGCGAAGATTTTGCCCTTCCGGGCCAGGAAGAAAAGGAAGGGAAAGAAGGAAAAGAACCGCAGGAAGACACTCAGGCCCTTTTCGCCGCCATGAAAGAAATTTTAGATGGTCAGGTCGAGGAGGTCAAAGCCTCTTCCCGCCTCCGGGAGGATGCGGCGGTCCTAGTAGGAAAGGGCGAGATTTCCATTGAAATGGAAAGGGCCCTGGCCGATCAGCCGGGAATCGCCCCAGTAAAAGCCCAGAAGATTTTAGAATTGAACCCGGACCATCCCCTGCTGAAAAAGCTCCTTTTCCTGCACCAGGAGGGAAAGACCGAAGAGCTTGAGGCCTATACCAAACTTCTCTACGACCAGGCCCGGCTCATTGCCGGCCTATCCATTGACGACCCGGTTGCCTTCTCCCGACGAATTCAGAAGATGATGGAGTAGAGGAGAGGGCGGCTAAAACCGCCTTGCCTTTGGCCCCGCCCCTGACCAAATGCCCGAAACGTCATTTAGGCAGGGTCACCGCCTCCTGACTAAAGACCGAGAAGGCCAATTAGTTAGGGTCGGGGGCGGATTTTGCGACATAATTTCCAAGAAAAAACGCCCCCGCCCCTGACCAAATGCCCAAAACGCCATTTAGGCAGGGTCACCGCCTCCTGACTAAAGACCGAAAAGGCCAATTAGTCAGGATCGGGGGCAATTTCTTAGAATTATCCAAAGGAAGCCCGCGCCGATGGCGCGGGCTCAGCTTTTTGTTTTAAAAATTAGTTTAAAAATTAGACAGGCATCGATGTTTAGACCCAGCTCGACTGCGGCCTGGCGTTGCCTGTCCCGGCCCAGGATTTTAGCAGTCGTTTAACCGCTGAACCAGCATATCCGGATCAAACCCATGAACCAGGGCCGCCTCTTCGACGGTTTCCATCAAGGCTGAGGGGCAGGCAATGCAGCCCATACCAATGGTCATTAAATAACGAATGGTCCGGGGCTTTTTTTGGATGACTTCAGAAATCGGCATATCTCCGGTGATGACAACGCTGCTTTTCGCATCGGTCTTTAAAGCCTCATCAGAAGGACCTTGGGGGGTCTTATTAGAAGGGCCATTTTGACCCGAATGGCTAAAATCAAACATAAAAGAACTCCTTTCTTTCTCGTGTTTTTTCTCGCAGTTTATCCTATACCCAAAAAGGAAGGGAAACATTGATTTTGGTCAAATTTTTGGCCGTCTCCCTTTTGCAATTTTCCCAATCGGATATAATGGGAGAGGTTTAATCGAATGAAGGAATCATCTGCGATCGCTTTGGATAGCCGCCCTGGGCGAAGATTCTCGGCGAATACCCTGGGGCTAGGCCCTAGGAAGCCGCCCTCGAACCGCTCGGGAAAGGTAGCCTTCCGGAGACATTGAAAGGAGAATGCATGGAATACAAAAGAAAAAAAGTCGATCAACTGATCACGGATCAGGAAAACAAAGAGTTAGAGGTCTACAGCCAGGCCTATATGGATTTTCTAAATAAGGGCAAGACCGAAAGGCTGGCCTCGGCCGAAATTATCCGCCAGGCCAAGGCCCATGGATTTATCTCCCTCGAAGAGGCCCTGAAAAAGGGGGCCAAAGCCGGAGATAAAATTTATGCAGAAAATAAGGGCAAGGGCGGGGTCCTGATCCTTCTGGGGAAGGATCTAAGCGAAGGAATGGATATCGTCGGCTCCCATATTGACAGCCCCCGGCTGGATTTAAAGGCCCTTCCCCTCATGGAAGACGGAGGGATGGCTTATTTTCGGACTCATTATTACGGAGGCCTGAAAAAATACGGGTGGACCAACCTCCCCCTGGCCCTCCACGGCCTGGCTTTTAAAAAAGATGGCAATCCCGTGGAAATCAATATCGGCGAGGATCCCACCGACCCCGTCTTTTACATCAATGACCTCTTAATCCACTTATCCAAAGAAAGGCTGAAAAAAGAAGCCGAGGAAGTCATTAAAGGAGAGGACCTTAAGGTCGTCATTGGATCGAATTCCCGCGGTCAGGAAGAAAAGGAAGAAAATCCGGTCAAAAAGAACATTTTGGCCCTGCTCAAGGAAAAATACGGATTGGACGAGGATGATTTCCAGGTTGCGGAAATTGAGGTCGTTCCGGCCGGACCTGCCCGCGAAGTCGGCTTTGACCGGTCTATGATCGCCGCCCATGGCCATGACGACAGGATCTGTTCCTATGCCAATCTCAGGGCAATCCTTGATTCCAAGCCGGTGGATCGGACAAAGGTCGCCCTTTTTGTCGACAAGGAAGAGATCGGATCCGTAGGAAATACCGGGATGCATTCGAGCTTTTTTGCCAACGTGGTGGCGGAACTGATCCAGTCGATGAGGGGAACCTATTCAGAGCTTTTCCTCCGCCGGGCCCTGGCCCACTCCCGGGTTCTTTCTGCCGATGTCACGGCAACCTTTGACCCCGTCTTCCCGGATGTCTTTGAGAAGGAGAATTCGTCCATGATGGGCTGCGGGGTTTGCCTGACGAAATACACCGGATCCGGCGGAAAAGGCGGCTCCAACGATGCCAATGCAGAATTTCTCAATGAAATCCGAAAGATCTTCAATGACCATGGGGTCCTCTGGCAGACGGGTGAGCTTGGAGCAGTCGATGCCGGAGGTGGCGGCACCATCGCCTATATCCTTGCGAACCTCGGAGCGGAAGTCGTGGACTGCGGAACCGGAATGCTTTCCATGCATTCCCCTATTGAGCTGGCCTCCAAAGCCGATGCTTACGAAACCTACCGGGCTTACCGAGCCTTCTTTGCCTGAGAAGGCTCGCCCCAACCAGCAAAAGGCCGCCTTGTCAAAAAAGAGAACTTATGGTAAAATATGTTCTACAGAGTTTGTCCAATTTCCTAAGACTCTCCTTGATCGAGGAAAAAAAACGCCAGGGGCGGAGCTAAGGTGCTCTCAAGAGGCTTTGGTCCCTCGAGAGATAAGCCGATTAGAAAGACGGGTGAGCCATTGCAAGTCAATCAAGCGATTAACGGCATTAAAGCGGAAGTTGAAGAAGCCATCGGCCGCCGGTGTATCGTCAAAGCCGATAAGGGCCGCAAGCGCATCATCACCAAAAAAGGCGTGATTGAAAATGCCTTTGAAGATGTCTTTACCGTACGGATTAACAATGATTTTGATGTCGAACGGACCGTCTCCTTTACTTACACGGATGTTTTGACATCAACCGTGCAATTAACAGTATTTTAGGGTTCAAGGAAGAGGGCGAAAGCCCTCTTTTTCTAATGATTTTTTGGCCTCGCCCATTCCAAGGGCAGGCGTGTGAGCAGTTTAGGAAATAAGGAAAGAGGATAAAAGATGGAGCTAGAAATCCAGGCCAATGCCAAAATTAACCTGGCTTTGGATGTATTAGGGGAAAGGCCCGATGGATACCATGAAATCGACACGATCATGCAGGAAATTTCCCTGGGCGACGTGATTACCATTGAACCCGGCCGGGGCGGGCTGGTCCTTTTTTCGGACGATCCCTCCCTGGACCTGGGGCCGGGAAACCTGGTCTATCGGGCCTGGGAGGCCCTGCGAGACCGAGCCGAGGACGATGCCGTTGTGATTGACATCCAAAAAAATATCCCCATGGCAGGAGGCATGGCCGGAGGAAGCTCCGATGCCGCCGCCACCCTTCGTGGCCTCAATACCCTCTGGAAGCTCCACCTGACCGACACAGAGCTGGAAGAGATCGGCGCCGGCCTTGGCTCCGATGTCCCCTTTTTCATTCGCGGAGGGACCCAAAGAGCCCGGGGAAGAGGAGAAAGGCTGACGGCCCTGAAAAGCTGGGAAGGAAAGTACCTTCTTCTATTAAATTCCGGCGAGAGCCTCAGTTCCCGCCTGGTCTACAATACATCCGCCACCAAAACGGAAATTGATATGGAAAGCCTGGTGAACTTTCTTGCCACAGACAGCCCCCGGTCCTACACCCTGATGAAAAATGAACTGGAATCGGCGGCCATCTCCCTTCTCCCCCACCTCCAAAAGATGAAAGAAGAGCTCATTCAAGCCGGAGCCCTAACCGCCCTGGTTTCCGGTTCGGGGCCCACCGTCTTTGGCCTTTTTGAAAATAAACAGGAGATGGAAAGGGCCAGGGCCCATTTTTCCGGCCGCTATTCTTTTGTCAAAGAAGCTAAAACTCTCTGAATTGCCACGGGTCCGCCGAAAGAGTTACAAAAGTTACAAGCCGGCCCACTAGATATAGAAAAAGAAAATACGAAAGTACATTTTATTGGGCAATTTTTCCAGAATTCTGAAAAAATTGCCCAAGCCAGCTTGAACCCCTATATTGCCTGGGTTATAATACAAGTGTCTGAGAAATCGTCTTCCCCATTTCTTTGAGGCCTTAAGCAAAGAAAAAAATGAATATTATTCATTCAGGGAAGGCCGAAAAGTGCTTTATTTAAAGTACCGATGAAGGAATCGGGCTTGCTCATATAATAAGGATAATCCATGGCCAACCGTCAATTTGACAATTTTTATGAACGCCGCCGTAACGAGAGGGCCCGCCGGAGGAACCGACAAAAAATGATCCGTCGTCGTCGTGCGATTCTGACCTGTTTATTTGCCGCCGTCCTGGTTTTCCTATTGGGGCGTTTTGCGATTTCAAAGCTCTCTGACCAGTCCAGCGCAGAGAGCAGCCGGTCCGAAAAGGATCTGGCTCTCCAGGCTCAAAACCTCAAGGACCTGGAGGAAAAGAACGCCGAGAAGACGGCTCCAAAAAAGGTCAAGATTGAATACCTCACCGAAAAAGAACTTCGGGAAAGAAAACCGGCTCCCCGGACTGAAAAGGTCCAAGTAGACCACTATCAGGATAAAATGGATACCTTCCTTGTAACCAGCCGGGACACCCGCCTTTATAGCCGGGATTCTGCTAAATCAAGCCTGGAAGCTCTCCTTCCAGCTGGAACCTACTTAGAGACCTATGGCCATGAAAATGGCTGGACCAAGGTTACCAGCGTGGGCCGCCAGGGTTTTGTTCGTGACGCCGACCTGGAAGTCGTTTCGGACGCCTCAAAATTTTATGTGATCAATGGCCATGTCATTGTCAACGCCCGCTATGGATTAGATGAAAAATACATTACTGTTTTTAATAAGGATGCCGCCGCCGCCCTTCGGGTGATGCTGGAGGCCATGGACCGGGATCGGGTCAAGGTGGAGGTCGCCACCACCTTCCGGTCAGCTCCCGATGAAGCCAGGGAGCTGGTCCTTCGGGGAAACCCCGCCGGCGCTCCCCAGCCGGGCCATGCCGAGTTTCAGACCGGTTTTGGAGTTCAGTTTTACGAGCCGGGAACAGATCCTCGGATTGAAAACCATTTTGAAAAATCAAAAGCCTACCAGTGGCTTATGGACCACGCCTTTGAGTACGGCTTTGTTCTTCGCTATCCGGAAGGCTCCGAGACGATCACCGGTTTTCGGGCCGATCCCACCATCTTCACCTATGTTGGCGTTGAAGATGCTTCCATTATGACCAATGAAGGCCTAACCTTAGAAGTCTACTAC
>CAMYOR010000048.1 GCA_947278105.1 uncultured Tissierellia bacterium | reverse complement strand
ACCAACCAGAGTCCCGATGGTATCGAAGATATCGACGAAGAGGAAGGCAAAGGTAATGGCCATAAAATCAAGAAGCTTTACGGAAGAGAAGTCAATTTTAAAGCACTGGGCAAAGATCTGACCAAAGCTGGTAAAGTCTGGGGCGGCCCAATGGGGATAGAGGGAGAAAAAGCCCGCTTCGGGATTGGGGAGATAAAGACCCGCAGCCTGGGCGATCATGCCGATGACCCAGGAGGTGAAAATGCCAATCAAAATGGCTCCCTTCACCTTCCGGTGGGTGAGGATGGCAATGAGTAAAACGCCGATAAAGGCCAGGAGGGCCGTGATCCCTTGCGTGTGAAAACCGACATTAAATTTGCTGAAAGCCACAATCGTTGCGGGATTCGCCGATACCAGCTTTGCCGACTGAAGGCCGATAAAGGCGATGAAAAGACCAATGCCGCAGGAAATCGCCTGTTTTAGGGACATGGGGATGGCGTTGAAAATAGCTTCCCGGATGTTCGTAAGGCTGAGCAGAATAAAGATCACCCCTTCCACGAAAACGGCAAAAAGGGCGAACTGCCAGCTGTAGCCCATGCCAATGACAATCCCATAGGTGAAGTAGGCATTCAGTCCCATCCCCGGAGCCAGGGCAAAGGGCAGGTTCGCCAGAAAGGCCATGCAAATGCAGGCGATAAAGGAACTCAGGGCGGTGGCGATCAAGACGCCCCCGGCTGGCATTCCCGCCGCACTTAAAATCTGAGGATTCACGGCCAAAATATAGGCCATGGTGACGAAGGTCGTAAGTCCGGCTGTAAACTCACTTTTTGCCGTCACTCCGTGTTCCTTGAGCTTGAACGTGTTTTCAAACATAATGCCTCCTAAATCCATACTTTTAAAAGAACCATCCATAAAAATAAAAAAAGAGCCGAAACTCTCCTTCATCTTACTTGTTTCGGCCCTATTTTTCTATAGGAATCCTGGGAAATATTAAATATCATTGCCCTTTTCAATAGAAATTTTGTCAAACTGATCCAAAAGCTCCTGGAGGGAGGTTTTTTTCTTCTCTTCCCCTCTCTTATCCAAGACAATCTCCCCCTCGTGCATCATCAAAAGCCGGTCTCCATACTGGAGGGCATAGTTGAGGTTATGGGTGATCATCAGGGCCGTCAGCTTTTTCTCCCGGACAATCTCATCGGTAAAACGCATGATAATATCCGCAGTTTTAGGATCCAGGGCGGCCGTGTGCTCATCTAAGATGAGAAAGGAAATAGGGGTCATTGTCGTCATTAAAAGGGCAATGGATTGACGCTGGCCGCCGGAAAGAGTCGAAACCCGGTCATTGAGCTTATTTTCCAGGCCCAGGCCAAAGGCTGAAAGGGCGGTTCGGTAAAAGTCAATCCGATCCTTTTGAATGCCCCAGGTCAAATTCCAAGGCTTTCCCTTATTATCCGCCATGGAGAGGTTTTCCAATACCGTCATTTTTGGGCAGGTCCCCAGAGAGGGGTCCTGAAAAACCCGGCCAACGCTTTGATAGCGCTTGTGTTCCGGAATTTTCAAAAGATTTTTCCCATCCAGCTCAATGGTCCCGGAATCCGGCGCGGAGGCCCCGCAAATCATATTGAGCAGGGAGGTCTTGCCGGACCCGTTGGAGCCGATAATGGATATAAATTCCCCCGCTTCCACGGTCAGATTAAAGTCCTCAAATACCTGCATTTCATTGACCGTCCCCGGGTCAAAGGTCTTGTCGATATGTGAAAGCTTAAGCATTGGCCTAATCTCCTTTCTGTCCGGAGGTCCTCGCTTTGATGACCCCTCCCGTGTGAGAAAGCACGAGGATCAGGAAGAAGAGCCCCGCCGTCATCAGCTTCATCATCTGTGAGGGAAGACCCATGGCAATGGCAATGGCAATGATGGCCTTGTAAATAATCGAGCCAATGATGACCTTTGTCGTATCCCGCATTTTCGGCAGGCCTTCAAAAATTTTCACCCCAATCACGACCGAGGCAAGGCCGATCATCATGGAGCCGGTTCCGACAGAGATCTCAAAAAACCTCTGCTGCTGGCAGAGCATTCCCCCGGATAAGGCCACTAGTCCGTTGGCCAGGGCCAGTCCAAAAATCTTAGACCGGCCGGGGTCCCGGCCCATGGTCTTGACCAGCATGGGATTATCCCCCGAAGCCTTGAGGAGAAATCCGGCTTTGGTGGAAAAGAAAAGGTCCAAGAGAACCTTGATCAAAAGGAGCCAGGGCAGAAGGATCAGCGAAGTCCTCCACAGACCCGCGGAGGAAGAAAAAATCGTGCTGAAGAGGCCCTGATTAAAAATAGAAGGGTTGTTAAAGAGGGCGACATTGGCCTTGCCGGCCACCAAAAGATTGATGGTATAGAGGCCGGTTGCCGTAATAATCCCAGCGATAAAGTCAATGATATGGAAGCGGACATGGATGATGCCGGTGATCGCCCCGGCAATCATCCCGCCCAAAAAACAGCCCAAAAGGGCCAGAGGGGGCGGAAAGCCCATGAGGATAAACCAGGCCGACAGGGCTGACCCGAAAGGAAAGGACCCGTCCACGGTTAGGTCAGGAATATTCAAAACAATAAAGGAAATATAGATTCCCAGGCCAAGAACCGAATAAATCAGTCCCTGTTCCAGAATTCCGCTAAAAATGCTCATTTTTCTCCCCTTTAAAAACTTGATCTCAAGAAAATCTCCCGCTGATCAAAATTTCTTTTCTCGTCTTTTCCTTCGAAATTATTTCTTTGTCTCGCTCTCGGATTTCGCACCGACATCAATGGTATCCAGAACCTTTTCTGCGGTTTTGACATATTCCCCGTCCAAAGTAATCCCTAAATTTTTCGCCACTTCCGTATTGATATAAAGGTAGGGCTTGTCAATGACCTGGAAGGGAAGATCCTTCACCGTCTTTTCTCCCTTTAAAATCTGGGCGGCCATCTTTCCGGTCAGCTCGCCCAGGTCAATGTATTCAATGCCTTCGGCGGCCAAGCAGCCCTTTTTGACCTGCTCAATTTCGGATCCGAAAACCGGAATCTTCTTATCTTGGGCCTTTTGAAGAATCATCGGAAGCTGGTTAACGACGGTATTATCCGTAATATTTGTGATGCAGTCCACCTTGTTTAAAAGATCGTCGGCCGCCATGGGAATATCCGCAGCGGCGGCAATGCCGGAGGCGTAGAGTTCAAACCCGTACTTCGGAGCCAATGCTTGATATTTTTTCACATTGGATTCGGAGTTGGTTTCCGAGGTCGTATAAAGGATCCCCAACTTTTTGGCATCGGGTAAAATCTTTCTCATCATCTGAAGCTGCGCTTCAATGGGGAGGGCATCGGAGGTTCCGGTGATGTTTCCGGTCGATGTCTTATCTTCATGGGCAAAGCCGGAAAAAACGGGGTCATTGACCGCCACATAAACCACGGGAATCTCTTTTCCTTCGGTTTCCGTAAAGGCGTACATGGCCGAAGGGGTCGCAACGGCGGCAATCAGGTCCACTTTTTTCGTCACAAAGTCTTTGGCGATCTGGTCTGCGGCGGCGGTTTCAGCATTGGAGTTTTCATAAAGGATGGTTAGATTTTTCCCCTCGACCAGGCCCTCATCGGCCAGTCCCTTGATAAAGCCGTTGCGGCAGTTGTCCAGGGATTCATGCTGGGCGAACTGAGAAATTCCCACCGTGTACTTTCCCTCGGCCAGGTTTTTTTCCTGCTGGCCCTGGTCCTGGCTGACCTGTGCCTGGTGGCTTTCCTCACTTTTCTTTGTGCTTTCCTTATTCAGATCTGACGCGCTCTGGCATCCGGACAAAAGGAAAATTCCCGCGAGAAGAAGTCCTGCAAATTTCATCAGCTGTTTTTTCATTTTTTCCTCCTTAGATTTTTCGGTATCGAAAGAGTCCGCATGAAAACATAAAAAAATGCTTTCATCCCCCATGGGACAAAAGCAACAACTTCTGCGGTACCACCCAAATTCACATTTCTGTGCACCTCTTCGATACATTCATATCGATCCTGATGATAACGGCCAGGCCACCCGTCGGACAATACTCTGCATTTCTGCATTTCCTTCCGCCCTCGGAAGTCCATTCGTCCGCCCCCTTCTGCTCCGATTCCACCCTCCGAAGCTCTCTATAAGAAAGGATCACTGACTACTCTTCTTCCTTATCGGTTTTGATCTAACATAAGCTAATCATAAAGACAAAAAGAGATTTGTCAAGTCCCTTTTTCACAGTTATTAAAAAATTGGGAATTGATCCAAGGCCGGATAAGAGCTTTTGGAAATTGAGGCTTGTCTAATGTCACTCGGCCCTTGATTCTTTCAGGTAAAAAAAAAAGACCCTGGAATATACCAGGGCCTTTTTCGCCTATTCTTCCTCCGCCTTATTGGAATCCTCATCATCGCTTTTATTGTGGGTATTGACGTAATATTCCCAGCTTCGCTTGATATTATTGGCTTCATCCTTTGCCATCTTTAATATGTTGATCTCCCGTCCATCTTCTAGGACAATGACGACGTCATACTGGGTGAGAAAGGCTGCCCCTAAAGCAAAGAGAGAGGCAATCGGGGCCAGGATAACTCCGATGGCGCCGACCGTCATGGATAGGTTTAGAAGGACATGGCCATCTTTGCGGACAACCAGGCTCGTAGCATTGACCTTGGATAAAACCTCCTTACAGGTTTCCCAAAACTGATCAAAGGAAAGGGGCTCTGAATCGGCTCCCTCATCCGTTTTATTTTCCGCAAACTCTGCTTCAACCAAAGGTCCTCCCATGGGCTGACCTTCACTGTGGTTTTCGCTCATGATTTTATAGACGGTTTCCTTGGCAAGGTCATAGTCCCCGTCCTGCATTTTTAGGGCCATCGAACAGAGTTCATAACCCGCTCCGGTTTCTGCCATTAGTTTTTCTAAGTCTTCTAGGGTGATCATAGTTCCTCCTTAAGGGGCAGAGCCCCCGCCGTATCTTTTGATGGGTCTGCAAGGTCCGGCTGAAAGCTTCCATCGCCTTTCGCACAGCAGGCCGCTTCTTATGCTCTTTTCAAAGGCGCCTTGGAATATATACCCCGAAAGGAATTTTTTTTAAACATTTCTTATAGGCCGGGGAGATCTTCGGCATGGTCCGGGGGATTTTGGGAGGGAAGATCCTCGGCCGGATGCTTTTTCAGCCAGCGAATTCCTAAAATCGTGAAGCCGGTGTAAAGAAAGATCGGAAGAATTGTCATTTTAAGCGCTTCCGGGGAAAACCCGGGAAGTTCATTGGCCAGCTGGTCCGGCATGAAAATGAGCGCCAGAAAGGCCGGAAAATTGACGACTCCATGGGCAATCATGTTGGTTTTGAGGGAGCGGGACTGAAAATAGACCAGGCCGAAGATCAGGCCCAGGATCGTTCCGGAAATAACCAGCCCCAGCCCTCCGGTCATCCAGTGGGCGAGTCCGAAGACCAGGGCCCCGATCCCAATACAGGCCCAGGGCCTGACCCCCTCCCTCTTTCCGACGAAAACCGGCAGCCCCCGAAAAATGAGTTCCTCTGTCGCCGGGCCGGTGACACAAAGGGCCAGGAAAAGGAGAACGATGGATAGGCCGGAGGAAAAATCCTGGATCCTCTTAAAAGACTGGGAAAATCCCCCGGCATTGTTGTAGAAGCTAATCGGAAGTAGGGTGAGGAGAAGGTTGGCGGCCATAAAGCCGCAAAGGGCAGTAAGGGAAGAAATCACCAGCCTTTTCCAGGAAATTTTTCTCTGAAAGCCCCCTTCTTTAAATGGATCCAGCTTCATGTGCTTAAGAAGCTTCCAGACGGTAAAACAGGCAAGGACATCCCCGATAAGGACAATCAGGATCATGTAATTATTAAAAATATGGATCGTTTCTTCCAGCTTCATCCCCTTCAGAAGGGCTCTAATGGCAAGGCCTGCCTCGCCCAAGAACTGATACAAAAAGAGAATACCCATTCCCGCCGCAGTCAGGGCAAAAACCCTCAGATAGGCTTTGACGGGGCCCTTCCTTCGCTCAGCCTCTTCCTGCTTTTCCGGGGTAGGCTGATTTTCTTGAACTTTCCGATCTTCCAGATTTTCCATAGGAGCTCCTTTATTAATTCTCTCTTCATAAAATACGTAATTTATAAAAATACGTAATTTCTATTTACCCATTCCATAGGCTTTCCTCTTTCCTACTGAGGGATTTACAGTGGCTTTTGCCGACTTTAAAATTCCCACTCTAATTCCTTCCCTGGGTTTTTTCGATTGCGAAATCCCACTGTAATTATCTTCCTATTTCGGATAAGGGGCTTTTGGGGCATCCCCAAAGCAAAAAAATCGAATAGGATTTCACGATTATGGGTAAACAATCTATGTTCATGAATTAATATTTTTGGAGATGTTGCAGCAATATGGAAAAACCATCGTTTTTTCAGACCTCCATTTCTTGCTTAATAATAATCTTTCATTGGGTCAGCCTTTCTCGGCTTTCCTGTGTTGGAAAAGCAAAATGGAGAGAAAGGATGCCAATGATTAAATTTCATCAGGTTTCAAAGGTTTATCCGGGCAATCAAATTGCCCTTGATAAGCTGGATTTGACCATTGAAGACCATGAGTTTGTCTGTCTAATCGGGACCTCCGGTTCAGGCAAAACTACATCTATGCGGATGATTAACCGAATGATTGAGCCCAGTTCCGGAGAAATTACCATTCATGGCAAAAATATCAAGGATATGGATCCGGTCAAGCTCCGCCGAAAAATCGGCTATGTCATTCAAAATGTGGGCCTTCTTCCCCACCTTACCATTTTTGATAATATCGTGACCGTCCCTCGGCTGCTGAAATGGGATGAATCGAAGCTTCGCCCTCTGGCTGAGGATCTGATTAAAAAAGTAGATCTTTCGGTTGACTTCTTGGAGCGCTATCCCTCAGAGCTTTCCGGGGGTCAGCAGCAAAGAATCGGCGTGATCCGAGCTCTAGCTGCAGATCAGGAAATCATCCTTATGGATGAACCCTATGGAGCCTTGGATCCCATCACCCGAAATTCCCTTCAAATTTTAATTAAAAATCTTCAAAGGGAGATGGGAAAAACCGTTGTCTTTGTAACTCATGATATGAACGAGGCCTTAACTCTGGCGGACCGGATTGCCATCTTGGACGCCGGAAGGCTTGTTCAATACGATCGTCCAGAAAATATCCTTCTTAAGCCGGCCAATGCGTATGTAGAAAAAATGATTGGCCCGGAAAGGCTTAATCAGGCGAAGAATGAGAACAAGACCTGTCTCTTATACACATCTCCGAGCCCACGAGA
>CAMYOR010000047.1 GCA_947278105.1 uncultured Tissierellia bacterium | reverse complement strand
CGGTTTTACCCGCCCGCCGGAGGGCCCGGGGGCGGGCCTGGAGGCGGGCTTCCTTTGTAAAGTTTTATAGCTCCCCCACTCCCCCCGATGCGAAGGCCAAGGTCCGCCGGCAAAAAAGCGGCCCCGCTGATCGCTTGCGATCGAGCGGGGCCGTTCTCTTATTATTGTTATCGATTGGGCAGTTTATTTGTTCTTTTTGCTGAGTTCAACAAAACCAGCAGCGGCGGCGGCTAATACTAACTGAGTAATAACGATTGCATCGCCTGTGGGTGGGTTTTTCTTTAATTCTTCTACCGGTACCTTTGGCTGCTTTACTTCTTCAACTGGCTTGGCTGGCTTGTTGTAAACGTCACCAGAGAACTGGCCTGGCCACTGGGTGTATTCCCATGGATATTTCACTTCGCCAAATGGCTCGTATTTGTCAAGGTCTTCTTTGGTGGGCAAGTAAGCGCCACTGTTGTAGAGCCCTTCATCGGCTTTGACTTCAATTTTGCCCTTTGGCTCCTCAACAGGCTTTGCTGGGAAGTCAGTCTTGGCTGGGAAGTCAGCCTTGGCAACAGGGATCATTACGATGACCAATGCGAAAACCAAAACAAATGCTAATAAAAATTTAGTGATACGGTTTTTCATCATACCCTCCTAATTAAAAGAATAGAGATCTGAGTTCGGGTCCGGTGAAGACCGAACCACACGCCAGCACAGAAAACATTGTATAGCTTACCCGGGCCATACTTTTCCCCGTCCGTGCCCTGTCAGGGAAAATAAAGAACAAAGGATGAAATGGATCATTCGCTTTTGTTCATTAATTTAAATTCATTATAGACGAACTCGGGGGCCAAAGCAAGAGCCGAGGAGAAAAACAGGGCCATGGCAATGGGGCCATTTTCCTGGATAGGATTCCTCGATGGCAAGGTCCCAGTCGGCCTTTCAGCCCGAAATCCGGGGAGCTAGCGGCCCGAAACTCCGCGAGGCTTTCCCGGCCGGAAAACTCCGGCCGGGAAAGCCCCGCGCTCCGATTCTTTTAGTGGAAGAGAGGAACGAAAATCAGGGAAACGGTCGTCATCAGCTTGATGAGGATGTTGATGGAAGGGCCGGAGGTGTCCTTTAAAGGATCTCCCACGGTATCGCCCACGACTGCGGCCTTATGAGCTTCCGAGCCCTTGCCGCCGTAACTGCCGTTTTCGATGTACTTCTTGGCATTGTCCCAGGCGCCGCCCGCATTGGACATAAAGATGGCCATGAGAACGCCGGTGATTAAGGCGCCGACGAGAAGTCCGCCAAGGGCTGCTGCGCCGAGGATGAGGCCGACAATGACCGGGGAGATGACCGCGATCACGCCGGGGACAATCATCTTCTGCAGGGAGGCCTGGGTGGAGATTTCAATGCAGCGGGTGTAGTTAGGTTCCGAGGTTCCTTCCATGATGCCGGGGTCGTGACGGAACTGGCTGCGGACTTCCTCCACCATCTTGTTGGCTGCATCGCCTACCGCCGACATGGTCAGAGCGGAGAAGAGGAAGGGGAGCATTCCGCCGATGAAGGCGCCGGCGATGACCTGGGGATTGGTGATATCCAGGCCTGCGAGGCCGGCCACCTGGGTATAGGAGGCGAAGAGGGCCAGGGCGGTCAGAGCCGCTGAGCCGATGGCAAAGCCCTTGCCGATGGCGGCGGTCGTGTTTCCTACGGCATCAAGCCGGTCGGTGATCGCACGAACTTCTTCGGGAAGGTTGGACATTTCAGCAACGCCGCCGGCGTTGTCCGCAACCGGACCATAGGCGTCCACGGCGATGGTCGTGGCGCAGGTGGAAAGCATTCCGAGGGCGGCCAGGGAAATGCCGTAGAGGCCGGCTTCGGCGCCCTGGGACTGGAGGGCAGCATAGGAGAGGATAATGCCCGCCGCAATGAAGATCAGAGGAAGGGCGGTGGATTCCATGCCGGTCGAAAGGCCGGCGATGATGTTAGTGCCCGCACCGGTCTGGGCCTCATGGGCGATTTTTTTGACAAAGCGGTAGTCTGCGGAAGTGTAAACTTCCGTCATCTTGGAAATCAGAAGGCCCACGACGGTTCCGGCGATGACCGGAAGGAAGGGCTTCCAGGAAGCGAAGAAAATGAAGGAGAAGATCAGGGTCGCAACCAGCATGACACCGGCGGAAATAAGAGTCCCCATGTCGAGGGCCTTCTGGGGGTCCCGGTCTCCGCGGACGGATTCAATCCCGACCATGGAGGCGATGATGCCGGCGGCGACAATGGTAAAGGCGTAGATCACGCCCTTATTGCCCATGGCAACGGCGCCCAGGGTGATGGCGGAAAGGATGGAGCCGACGTAGGACTCAAAGAGGTCTGCGCCCATGCCTGCGACATCGCCGACATTGTCTCCGACATTGTCCGCGATCACGGCAGGATTTCGGGGATCATCCTCGGGAATGCCCGCCTCAACCTTGCCGACCAGGTCGGCGCCGACGTCGGCAGCCTTGGTGTAAATTCCGCCGCCTACACGGGAGAAGAGGGCGACAAAGGAAGCGCCCAGGGAGAAACCGGTGACGATCTGGACGTTTTTAAAGATCAGATAGAAGAAGCTCATTCCGACGGCGCCCAGGCCGACGACAATCAGGCCCATGACCGAACCGGAGGAGAAGGCGACCTTTAAGGCCCCGTTCATCCCCTTGGTCTGGGCGGCGTTGGCCGTGCGGACGTTGGCCCCGGTTGCGGCATTCATGCCGACGTAGCCCGCGAACATGGAGCAAAGAGCGCCGGCTAAAAAGCAGATCGCCGTGGTCCACTGGCGAAGGACCAGGCCGATCAATACAAATAAGACCAAAATGAATATGGCGATGTTCTTATACTCACGGCGCAGGAAGGCGAAGGCGCCCTCACGGATCAGTCCGCCGATTTTACTCATTCTTTCATTGCCTGTGGGCAGCTTTTGGATGCTCTGGAGCTTTTGAAAGGACCAGAAAACCGCCAGGGCTCCGACGATAATCGCAACGATTGTCACTAAATTCATACACCACCTCCTAGGTGTTCATGGTGGCCGGTCCCCTCCCTTTCCCTCGCTTTTGGCGGTGGAACCCGCTTTTGAACGGTCGAACCCGCCTATGGACGGAGGAAAAAGAGCCTCCCCTCCCGCCATGCGGCGGAGGGTGGATAAGGAAACGGGTCCCAGCCTTTGCCTGCTTCATCCATTTCACAAAATATTGATATAAGATAAAATAAAAATAAGGATGCCAAATGGGTCCATATTCATCATATTTTAAACCATTTCTGCGGCCATTTCCAGACCCCGCCTCGAATAATACGCTCCGAACAAAGAAGGAGGAAAAAATGTCCAAGACCAGCTGCCGGATTACGGAAATCCGGGTGGAAAATTTTAAAAGCGTGAAAGCCGGGTCCCTCAGCTTCCATTCTTATGACCGGGGCCTCTACCAGTCCTCCATTCTCGGCCTCTATGGGCAAAACGGGTCCGGGAAGACCACGCTGATTGATGCCCTCTCTCTTTTAAAATATGCCCTGACCGGAAAGCCGGTGCCTTCCTTTTGGGGAGGGCTAATCAACCTGGGCGCCGAAGAGGCGCGCTTTCGCTTCTGCTTTTCCCTCCGCAATGCCTATGAAAAGTACCGGGTCTATTACAGCTTTTCCCTGGGCCGGGAGGAAAAGGAGCCTGGGGGCAATATGAATATGCCGGTCCTTGAAAGCAAAAAGTCCTGGGAATCCCGCCAGGACCAGTGGCGGCCGGTGATCCTTCGGGAATCCCTTTCCCTCTCCTACCAGGGCCTGCCGGAAAAGGAGGAGGCTTCTCCCCCCGACTGGCTGGAAGAAGGAGACCCCCATTCCTGTGAGGCCTTTTCTCCGGGGAGGTTTCCGGATGAATTGATTCGCCGGTTCCGTAAAGAAAAAATTATTGACACGGACACTTCTTCCCTCTTTCTTCCCCTGGCAAAGTACCGTCTTCTGATTGGCCCTTCCAAGGAAAACCTTGAAAATCTCCGGATGGAAAAGATCCTGGCCCGAAAGGAAAGCCGGTCCTTCCTTTTTTCCTGGCCCCTGCTCAAAGCGATTGAAAGGCGGGCCGCAAGTCATGCAAAAGAGCTTGACTCTAATCTCTCCATTTATTGGCGGGCCCTCCGGTCTTTGGTCCGCTTCGGCAACCTGAGCTTTTTCGTCTTGAACTCCCGGCAGAGGGATACCCTCTCTCTGGTCCAACCCCTTGTAAGGAAGGAGGACCTGGCCGGGGACGGGGCGGCTTCGAAGGCGGCGGCCGGGGCCCCGGCGGAAGGTCGGGACCTGGCGGTGTCGGCGGAAGCTTCCGAGGGAGCGAAGGCCATCGAAGGGCTGGAGGATTCGCTTTTGATGATCTCCCTCCCCTTTGACTTCTCCGGCATGGTCCCCGAAGACCTCCTGCCGGGGCTCGATCGGGCCCTTTCCTCTATTAATGCGGTCCTGCCAACTCTCATTCCGGGGATGAGCCTGGAATATGAAAAGCTGGGCAGCCAGCGGATGATGGATGGAAGACTGGGGACCCCTATCCAGCTGATGGCCCGGCGGGACGACCTGGTGATTCCCCTCAAATACGAGTCCCAGGGCAACCGGAAGATCATCTCCATCCTCCAGCTCCTGATCCTGGTCTATAATGAGCCTTCGGTGACCGTTGCCATTGATGAGCTGGATTCGGGCATTTTCGAATATCTTCTGGGGGAAATTTTGAAGATTATCGCCCGCCATGGCTATGGTCAGCTGATTTTCACTTCCCATAACCTCCGCCCCCTGGAAATTCTCAATCCCCAGTTTGTGGCTTTTTCAACGACCAATCCTTCCAATGCTTATATTCGCTTCCGGACGCCCAAGGATGCGAAAAATCTCCGGGACTTTTACTATCGAAATATCCTCCTTGGGGGTCAAGGAGAAGAGCTTTACCGTTCGACCCATAATCCGGAGATTGCCCTGGCTCTTCGGGCGGCGGCCAACCATTTTTCGGAACATGACCCGGAGGCGGCCCCGGAGGGGGATGGCTTAGAGAGGGATTCGGAGGATGGCCATGAAGCGTAAAAAAATCCTTTTTGTCATGGTCGAGGGAAGGTCGGAGGAGACGGCTCTGGGGGTCATTTTGAGCCGGCTCTATCCCGACGCCATTGTCCATGTCCATGTGATGGGCGGGGATATCACGGCCAGCAACAAGACCTTTCCTTCCAATATCGTTTCTCTGATTACGGCGGAGGTCAAAGCCTTTGCCCGCGCGTATGGGCTAAAGAAGCAGGATTTTCAGGAGATGATTCATCTGATTGACACGGACGGGGCCTTCGTCCCCCCTTCCATGGTGCGGTTTTCGGAAAAGCATCGGAAGATTTTCTATACGGAGGAGGAGATTCTGACGGCTTACCCGGACCAGATTGAGGCCCGAAATGAGCGAAAGACGGAGAATGTCAATCAGCTCAGGGAGGTTCGTTGGATTTGGGAGACTATCCCCTATCAGCTTTACTATATGTCCACGAATTTGGAGCACGTCCTGGTGGACAAGATCAACTGTTCCAACCGGGAAAAGGAGAAGTTTGCCTTTCATTTTGCGATGAAATATAAGGACCATCTCCAGGATTTTCTGCATTTTATGGCAGGGTCTTCTTTTTCCGTTGACGGTCCCTACCAGGATTCTTGGGCTTTTATTGAGCAGGCGGGCCATTCTCTCGGGCGATTTACCAACTACGGGCTTTCTCTTGAGCCGCTGATCGAGTTTCCGAGTGAGCTTGGGCCGAATCAGGGGTAAGAATAGAGGGTCGAAATGGCTGGGCGGCCGCCGGCCTCGGTTTGCTGAGGATTCAAGGCCCTGGCAAATGACGGGGCCGGTTTTGGGCCGGACGGCCGCCGGCGGGGCTTGCGGGCGCAGGGCCGGGGCCCTTGGCGGCGAGGGGGCTTCGCAGGGCCGGGGCCCTTGGCATGGTCCCCGGAGGAAGATTGATTGATATTTTATTGGATAGAAGAGGAGCTATTATGATTAAGGAATTTAAGGATTTTATTGCCCACGGCAGCGTGCTGGATATGGCCGTCGGCTTTGTCATGGGCGCGGCTTTTAAGGCCATCATTGATTCGCTGGTGGCAGATATCGTCACTCCCCTTTTGAATGTCTTTTTGGGGGGCGTTGATTTTAAGGACTGGGTGCTCAAGGCGGGCCCCATTCATTTTATGGTGGGAAATTTTATCAACGCCGTTCTCTCTTTCCTTATAATCGCCTATATCATGTTCCTCCTGGTCCGGACCGCTAACCACCTGCGCAAGAAGGAGCCGGCTCCTCCGGCAACGAAGGTCTGCCCCTTCTGCAAGTCGGAAATTCCGGTGGAGGCGACGCGCTGCCCCCATTGCACGAGCGAGCTTGGGGGAAGGTAGAGGAAAAGAGAAGTCCCGGCCGCAGGCCGGGACGGACAAGGGCGAGCCGGCCTGCGTTAGAGCCCAGCCCGCGCCACTGGCGCGGGCTCGGCGGCGCAAGGGGAGGCGAGAGTACGGGCCGGTGAGCTAAGTTTTTTACCGCCAATGGCGGAAGGGCGGGCCGGCCGGCGAGGTGAAAATAAGGAGTCCCGGCCGCAGGCCGGGACGGGGTTGGTATCGCAGGGAGCCCGGCGAGGCCCTGGGGAATGTAGGGCGTAAATGATTGTTAAATATTTAACGCTATGCAAGGCCGCGGCGAGGGGCCGAGCCGGGGAAACGCCGCCCACGGGCGGCACCTCCTGGAAACAGAGGGGCTGACCCAAAAGCCCCTCAAACCCATGGGAAAATACCGAGATATTGACAAGAGCTGCGGACGGCCAGGACTTTGGGGTCAGCCCCGGTTTTAGCCGCCCGCCTCCGGCCCCGAGGGCGGGGCCGGAGGCGGGCTACCTCTGAAAAACTGCGTTTTGCCTTGCTGTTGCGTGCGTTGCGGCCCACGAGTGTAGAGGCGAAATGGCGTTTTTCATTTTTGCTCGAGGCGTAGTAGAGGCAAAATGTGATTTTCAATTTTTGCTCGAGAGGAGGCAGAGTCGTATGCGAACTTTAGCTTTTTGCCTCTCCAAAATTCAGCTTTTTTCCCTGATTTTTTCTTGTTGCAATCGAGGCTAAATTGTATATCAAATTTCTGACTCTAATCCTCTCTCTTGAGATTAGAGGTGCGGATGAGTTCTCGGTTTTTGCCTCTACTTTTTTGTAGAGGCAATTTTTATCATTTTTCCCTTGCCTCTCCCCCTTCTCGAGCAAAATTTGAATTTGACTTTTTGCCTCTACTTCCTCTCGAGCAAATTTTAGTTTTTGATCTTTGCCTCGTCAAAAATACATGGGAAATTGCCAATGGCAATTTCCCATGTATTTTTTTTCTTAACAAGGAGAGGGC
>CAMYOR010000046.1 GCA_947278105.1 uncultured Tissierellia bacterium | reverse complement strand
CGGCTACTGTTAAGAGCCTGGGAGCCGGCGGATCTTGAGGATTTTTATGAATACGCATCGGTTGATGGAACCGGACAAATGGCCGGATGGCTTCCTCATCAAAGCATAGAGGAAAGTCAAAAAATTTTAAGTGCTTTTATCGAAGGCGGTCAATGCTTTGCCATTGTCAAGGATGAAAAAGTCATCGGATCCATAGAAATTCAAAAATACAGTGAAAAGATCTTCCCCGGTACCGAAAAACTCCGAGGAAGGGAGCTGGGCTTTGTCCTTTCGCGTGATTATTGGAACCGGGGATACATGACCGAGGTGATCCGAGAGGTCCTCCGCTACCTCTTTATGGAGGTCGGCCTGGATCTGGTTACCTGCTCCCATTTTATCTGGAACCACCCTTCGGCCAGGGTCCAGAGAAAAGTCGGCTTTCATTTCTATGCCAAGGTTAAAATGATGACCCGTTACGGGGCTTCAGAGCATGGATATATGAATGTTATTTATAAAAAGGATTGGCTGGAAATAAACAGAAAAAGCCTAACTCCGACTCTTCCAACGGCTGATGAGGGAAAAAAATAGGAAAGCGACAAGTTCCACTAAAACGATGGTTGATCCCACCGGGGTAGAGGCCATAATAGAAATAAAAATGCCTGCCAGGGCGCAAAAAACAGATAAAATCGCGGATGCGACCGTCACGGCCTTAAAGTTTTCAAAGACCCTCATGGCGGAAAGCGCTGGAAAAATGAGCAAAGCAGACGTTAATAAGGAGCCCACCAAGCTCATTGAAAGCACAATTATCACAGCCACGACGATCGCTAAAAACAAGTTGTAGGCATCGACCGGACTTCCCACCGCCCGGGCAAAGCTTTCGTCGAAAGTGATAGCAAAAATCTTATGGTAGAAAAAAACATATGCGGCTACGACCAGCAAAGAAAGAGCCAGGCAAAGGTAAACCTGGGACCGTTCCAAGGTAAGAATAGAAATAGATCCAAAGAGGGTCGTGCAAACATCCCCGGAAAGGTTAGATGAAGTCGGAAACAGGTTCATTAATAGATAGCCCAGGGCGAGGGCACCCACGGAAATCATTGCAATGGCCGCATCCCCCTTTATTTTTGTGTTTTGACCCGTTCGAAGGAGGAAAACAGCCGAGAGGACAGTCAGGAATAGGGTAAGCGGCATAGAGTTATGGAAACCGGCCACCGTTGCGATTGCCATGGCACCAAAAGCGACATGAGAAAGACCATCCCCGATAAAAGAGAACCTTTTAAGAACCAGAGTCACTCCAATCAGGGAAGAAGAAAGGGCGATCAATACCCCAACAATCAATGCGTAAAGGACAAAGGGATAGTGAAAGAAAAAGCTGATTTTTTCAAACATGAAACTCTCCTTTTTTAAATGCCCAAAAGTTTCCGACCCTCTTCCTTTTGAAGAAATTCTCCAGCCTTCCCGTAAAATATGGCATCTCCCAAATACAAAACATGGCTGGCATATCGCATCGCCGCAAGAAGATCATGGGAGATCATAATAATGGTAATGCCCTTTTGGTTTAATTGTTGGATCAGCCGGTAGAGCTCGGCCGTTGCCTGAGGATCCAGGCCCGTCACAGGCTCATCAAGAAGCAAGAGCTTTCGGGCGGCACAAAAAGCCCTGGCCAGAAGGACTCTTTGCTGCTGGCCGCCAGAAAGGTTCCGGTACGAGTGATTTTTTAGATGGAGGATGCCCATCTGTTCCATCGCCCTCTGGGCCATGAGATGGTCCTTTTTCTGATAAAAAGGCCAAAGACCCATTTGACTTTGAAGTCCGGAAAGGACAATTTCTTGGACGGAAGCGGGAAAATCCCTCTGCACCATAGTCTGCTGGGGCAGATAGCCGAGATCCTTCTGGCTAAGGCCCTCTGAAAATGTCACCACTCCTTCTAAGGGAGGCTGAAGACCCAGAAGGGTTTTCATCAGCGTGGATTTTCCCGACCCATTTTCTCCCAGAATGCAGAGATAATCTCCTTTTTGAATCTCGAAATTTAAGTCCGAAAGGACCCGATTTCCTTCATTTCCAATAGATAAGTTTTTGCAGGTTAATTGAGCCATCGGTCCCCTCTTATCTTTCCAGATTTTAAAGACCCTTTTGAGGCCACAATCCGTACCTTTAACAGACTTTCTAATTTAAAGCTTTCTCCAGCACTCTGCCGTTCTCTTCCATGATCTTTAGGTAGGAGATTCCTTTTTCAATTTCTTCCCTGTGAATAGACTGCATGGAATTCATACAGCTGATTTTTTGATCTTTGTTCGCTGTATTTTCGATAATAGTCTTCGCCAGCTTTTGATCACTCCCTTCAATCGTTAAGATGAAGGGAAGATTTTGCTCATTGACTTTTCCTGCAAGAAAAGAAACCCTTTCAAAGCTGGCCTCTGTTTCCGCTGAGCAGCCGGAAAAGGCAGCATAATACTTAAGTCCATAGTCCTTGGTCAGGTAGAGAAAGGGGAACCGGTCTCCAAAAAGCAAGGTCTTCCTCTTCCCCGCCTGGGTTATTTTTTCATATTCCTGATCTAAGGCTTCCAACTTTTCAAGGTAGGCCCCGGCATTTTTTTGGAGCTGGTTCTTTTGCTGGGGAAAAAGCTCTTCCAAGGCCTCAGCCAGGGGCGGAATGATCTTTTGAGCATTTTTAAGAGAAAGCCAGACGTGCTCATCTTCGGCATCTTCCTCTTCTTTTTCTTCCTTCGCTCCCTCAATGGGTTCTTCTTTTTGAAGCTGTTCGGATAAAAGATCCATCAGACGGATCACCTTCCGCCTAGGATTTGACTTGTTTTTCAGGGCTTCCTCCACCCATTTATCCGATTCCCCGCCCACATAAATGAAAAGATCACAGTCGGAAATCTCTTTCATATCATTTGCCGTAGGCTGGAAGCTGTGGATGTCCACGCCCTTATCAAAGAGATTGGTAAATTCAGCCTCTTTAGCCTGGTCCCCTAAAATTTCTCGGACCCAATCATATTCTGGAAAAATTGTCGTGACAATATGAAGGGAAGCCGGCTTTTCTGCGGTTTTTTTGGTTCCCGGTTCCTTGAATTTCTGATTTCCACATCCGGATAAAAAGAAAAGCCCCATCATAAGGCTCAAAAGAAGAAAAGAATTCTTCTTTACGATGAACTGAAATGACTTTTTTTGTTTTCGCTTCATTGCAAACATTCTTTCTTTATTTATGGTTCCTTCTGAAATTTCTGGAAGGTTCCGTAAAGTTTGGACCGAAATATATTAAATGCCGACGGTCCCTTTGTCAATCATTTTTTGAGTATAATATTTAAGCCAGAAAAACCAAAAGACAGGGGTCCATCTGGTTTGTAGATAGCCGAAAAGAGCCCTTGAGTGAAAGGAGCTGTCATGAAAAATGAGGATTTTACCCCGGAGCGGGTGATGAAAATTATGAGGGTGTTTTTACTGTTTTTAGGGTCGCTGATCCTTATCCTATTCGTTCTCGGCGTAATCAATAGCCTAAAAAAGAAAGGGGAGAAAGAAAAGGAGGAGGAAATCAGGCAATCAAGTAAGGCAAAAACATCCTATAGCCTTCTTCTTTCATCTCTGCCTTGGGAATAAACCGCAGGGCCGCCCCATCAATGCAGTAGCGAAGTCCCCCCTGGTCCCTTGGCCCATCTGAAAAGACATGGCCTAGATGAGAGGCGGCCAGGTCGGACTGAACCTCCGTGCGAATCATCCCATAGGAAAAGTCCCTGTGCTCAGATAGCCGATCCGTCGTAATGGGGCGGGTAAAGGAAGGCCAGCCGCAACCGGAATCAAACTGGTCAGCAGTGGAAAAGAGGGCTTCCCCGCTAACGATATCCACATAAATCCCTTCTTCCTCTTGATGGCAGTATGGACTGGAAAAAGGAGCTTCGGTGCCCTTGTTTTGGGTAACCTGATAGGCGCTTTCACTGAGCCTTCTTCTCAGGACTTCATCGTCCGGCTTTTCAAAGGTTTTATCCCGCCAAAGAGCTTCTAAAATCGCCTGGGGACGAATATGGCAGTAACCGCCTGGATTTTTGATCAGATAATCCTGATGATATTTTTCAGCCGGGACAAAGTTTTTCAGTTCTTCAACTTCGACAAATATAGGCTTTCCATAGAGCTCTCGGTGAAGATCCATGGAAAGGTCGATGACCCTTCGGTCTTTTTCATCGGTATAGTAAATTCCCGTCCGATACTGGCTGCCATAGTCATTTCCCTGGTGGTTTTTGGCAAAGGGATCAATGATCAGAAAAAAACGATCGATCAGCTCTGCCAGGCGGATAACATTGGCATCGTATAAAAGCTTAACCGCCTCTGCGTGCCCCGTTTCCGAAACCGAAAAATAGTCGGTTTCATCAACGCTCCCATTGACATAGCCCACTCTTGTCTCCAAAACGCCTTTAAGTCTTCGAAAGGCCTCCTGAGCTCCCCAAAAACAGCCAGCGGCAAAAATGATCGTTTTTTCTTTTTCTAGTTTATGAAACATCTCTTTCTCCTTTCCAATCTGGTAAACTAAAAAGAACCCTGATTCAAAATGATTATAAATCCAAAAAGGCCGCCCTTTATTATGAAAGAGAAGAGTAAAAAATGATAAACAAAACAAAACTATATTTGATCAACCATCGTAACGCCATCCAGCTTTTGAGATATAGCCTCATTTCTGTCTTTCTCCTTTATCTTACGTGGATCTTTGATTTAAAATATCCCAGCCTTAAAGGCCATGTACCCAGGCTGATTTTACTCTCTTCCGATGTCTCTTCCGACTTTCTTTCAACCCTTTCCGGCGTTTTTTTAACCGTTACTACCTTTACTTTTACCACAATTTTGACGGTTCTTAACAAACAAGCCGGTTCTTTTACGCCAAGGATCGCTCAGGACTTTATTGATCGGCCAAATGTTTTAAGCCTTTTGGGAATGTTCGTTGGCAGCTTCTTTTATACCGTCCTTTCTCTTTTTATGATTCAAAAAATTAAATCAGAGACCCTGGTTGTATCTGGAACCTTGGGGATTTTTTATGCCATTGCATCCATGATTTCCTTTGTTCTTTTTGTCCTTCAAGTCCTACAGGGGGTAAATGGAGGCTTAATTGTGGAAGAATACTATCAGAGGGCCCTAACCCTAGCCCAGGAAGAAGCCCAAAAACGGAAGGGGAAAAAGCCTCAGATTACCAACGAATATCCCATTGAAATTCCAGTTTATGCCTTAGATACCGGATATCTTTTTAGCATTGATGGTCCGCTGATTTTAAAAACATTAAAGGACGTGGACGGGGTCCTCTACACGAGGAAAAAAATTGGTGAATACGTTCCAAAAGGGATGTACGTAGCAAGGCTTGCCCTGAAAGTACCTCTGGATTTAGATGAAAAAGAGAAAAACAAACTATTAGGGAAAATTGGTCAGGCATTTATGATCAACCAGTCTAAGAATCAAGATCTGGATTATCACCATGGGATTACCATCCTGGTTGAAATTGCCATGACTGCCCTAAGTCCCGGCATTAATGACCCGGATACAGCAATCCTTTGCATTCATAAGCTCTCTCAGGTCCTGGGCATCCTTTTTTCAACGGAAAACACGCAAAGAGTCCTAGCGGAAAATGATCATTTTCAGGTGATCTACAATTCCTATTCCGTCGAAGAGGAAATCTATATGGCCTTTAATCAAATTTTATTTTATGGGAAGGGCGATCCCACGGTTGCCCGAAAGCTTCTCGAAGGTATTTACATGATTTACATGATCTCCAATACGGCTGCCCGAAAACCGGTAATGGAATTTTTCAACTACGCCGAAAAAACCCTCCGTCAGGGACTGGAAACAGATTTAGATAAGGAAGCCCTGCAGGCAGTCGTTGAAGATTTTTATGGAAATCCCAACCGAATTTCCGACCATAAAGCCATGAGAGAAGCAGGAGAAAAGTAAAAAATTTCAAAAAAGAAGGAGCTTTAAGTCAACCCCTTCTTTTTTTATCCCCACTGCTGCTGCCATTTATCCAATAGGGGTCGGTCAAAGAAGAGGCGGTCGTTATCATCAGCTGGGCCACAGTACATTTCAAGATGGGCCGGCAGAACCTTGATGTTAATAGGAAGAGTGAAATAAACATCCCCATCCACATTGACCGAGGAAGGGGCCCCCTCCATGTTTTCAAGCCTGGCTTCCTTGATTTTTCGGTATTCGGTATTGGGGCTGGACCCTTCAACCCCAATTAAAACCTGGGCGCCGGCTTTGAGAGTGTCAATCATTTTTTTATCTTTAAAATACAGCATATGGATGAAGCCATCGTTGGGATGGGCCCCGGGAAAAAAGTTTTCATGCCCGCCAATCGAATTTTGTAGGCCAAAGATGAAGAGGGTTGTATCGACTACCTCCTCCCGGCCATCAGCAATCAGCCGGTATTTTCTTGGGACTGTCTTATTAAGCTCTTTAATGGCCCGGTAAAGATAAGCTGCCTTGCCATATTTTCGTTTTTCTTCAGTATCTGCCTCATTGACGGCTTCAGGGATATTTCCAATGGCGAGAACATAGGCAAAGTAACGGTCATTGACTTTCCCCACGTCAACTTTTTGAACTCGATCCAGGTCAATTTGTTGAATGGCAAGGGAGGGATTCATGGAAAAGCCAAGAGACCGGGCCAGATCGTTCACCGTTCCCAGAGGTAAAACTCCGTATCTGGGCCGAGATTCTTCGCCTGCTAGACCATTAATCGCTTCGTGCACCGTTCCGTCCCCGCCCATCACAAAGACGGAGTGAAAATGCGCCCGGGCGGCTTCCCTAGCAAAGCACTCTCCATCTCCTGCTTTTTTTGTGTATTTAATTAATACTTCATCGAAGAGGCTCTTTAATTTTTTCCGGGCCTGGCCTTCATAGACTCTCGCCTCTTCCTGTCCAGAGCAAGGATTGAGAATTAATAAAGCCTTTTTCATTTTTTTCTCCTTTATGAAGTAGAAGTCGAGGATCCGGATCAGAATCTGACTTGCCCTTTACTCTTTCTTCCTGATTTGGCCAGGAAGATAGGGCTACGACAGTGCCTTTTCCAGCAAAATCAGCTTAACGCCGCCGATGCCATTAAATATCGTTGGCTCAATGCCAACAATGCGATATCCCAGTTTTTTGTACATCGCCTGGGCCCGGGTGTTGATGACATTGGTGTCTAAGCGAAGATATGGGCAGGCTTTTTCTTTGGCCAGCTCCTCATAAAAGCGAACAAAAGCCTCGCCGAGTCCCCTTCTCCCCTCTTCTGGATCAATGGCAAGGGTATGGAGGACGAGAACCTGGTCCTCTGAAGCAGGGTAATGCCAGGAAGCTTTTGCGTAAACATCCACCTGGTTTTGGTCTGTCTCTTATACACATCTGACGCTGCCGACGAATAGAGAGGTGT
>CAMYOR010000045.1 GCA_947278105.1 uncultured Tissierellia bacterium | reverse complement strand
GGCCCATATCCTGGAGGGCTTTGCGGATATATCCCACATAGTTCGAGGCTCGGCATACGCCTCCGGTCTGGGTCATCAGAAGGGCCGTTTTTTTTGGGTCCACCTTCCCGCTTTCAATCGCCTCCATCATCTGGCCCACGACTGTGATCGAGGGGTAGCAGGAGTCGTTGTTGACATACTTAAGGCCGGCATTAATGACATCCGAATCCACCCGGTCCAGAAACTTTAAATGATATCCTTCGCTGCTAAGGGCCTTGGAAAGGATCTGGAAGTGATCGGGGGCCATGGCGGGGACCAGGATTGTATAATCTTTTTTCATTTCCCGGGTAAAGGGAGCGATCACCGGGCTGTAGGATTTTTCTTTTTTTATCCTTTCGGCGCCCGATTCTTTGGCGTGGTTTAGGGCCTCAATCAGGGAGCGAATACGGATTTTGACTGCTCCCAGGTTGGAGACCTCGTCAATCTTTAGGAGGGTGTAGATCTTCCCCTTGGTTTCCAAAATATCCTGGACCTGGTCCGTCGTCACGGCATCAAGCCCACAGCCAAAGGAATTGAGCTGGATCAGTTCCAGATTATCACTTTCGGCCACGTATTCCGCCGCCCGGTAGAGGCGGGAATGGTAGACCCACTGGTCCAGGACCCGGATCGGCAGGGAAAGGTCGCCCTGGTTCATGGCCACGGCATCTTCCGAAAGGACCGCCAGTCCCATCCCATTAATCAGCTCCGGGATCCCGTGGTTAATTTCGTTGTCAATATGATAAGGGCGGCCGGCCAGGACGATGCCCTGACCCTGATGGTCCTTAAGCCAGTCGATCGCCAGTCTTCCTTCCCGGCGGACGTCTTCATGGTAGTTTCTCTGCTCTTCCCAGGCCGCCTTCAGGGCCGCCCGAATATTTCGGGGATTGATGTGGTAAATTTTCCCGCCGATCGAAAAGAGCTCAAAAATTTCGACCAGCCGGTCCTCCAGAATTTTTTCATTGCGGAAGGAAAGGAAGGGGTTCATAAAGGTGACCTTCTTTTCTTCCAGGGAGGAGACGTTGTTTTTAATTACCTCAGGAAACCCGCAGACGACGGGACAGTTGAGCTGGTTGTCGGCCCGGGTGAACTGCTTTTGCTCATAGAACACGCAGGGATACCAGATCAGCTCTGCCCCCTTATTGACCAGGTCTTCGATATGGCCATAGCAGAACTTGGCGGGATAGCAGATGGTCTCTGAAGAAATGGAAGCCAGGCCCTTTTCGTAGATTTCATGGGAGGACCGGTCCGAAACAAGGACGGGAAATCCCAACCGGTTAAAGAAGGTATGCCAGAGGGGATAATCCTCGTACATATTCAAGGCCCGGGGAATGCCGACGGCGGGAAATTTTGCCTCTTCCTTAGGAATATCGCTGTAATAATTAAAGAGCCGGTCATACTTATACTGGTAGAGGTTGGGAATATCATTTTTCTTCCGCTGGATTCCCGCCCCCCTCTCACACCGGTTGCCGGAAATATACCGGGTCCCGTCTGAGAAAATGTTGATGGTCAGGGCGCAGTTATTGGTGCACCGGCCGCACCGGGCGTGCTTTTGGCTGTAGGTAAAGTTGGCCAGGTCGGCCGGGGTCTTGAGGGAGGAGCGGCCGGTAGATTTTTCCCGGGCGATCAGGGCTGCCCCCATGGCCCCCATAAGGCCGGCGATCGAGGGGCGGGTGGCCCTTCTTCCAGTGATCTTTTCAAAGGCTCGAAGGATCGCATCCCCGTAAAAAGTCCCTCCCTGAACGACAAGGTGGTCGCCCAGGCGCTTGGGGTCCCGGACCTTGATGACCTTTTGGATGGCATTTTTGATAACAGAATAGCAAAGGCCGGCGGCAATATCCTCCACCCCAAAGCCCTCTTTTTGGGCCTGCTTGACCTTGGAATTCATAAAGACCGTGCATCGGCTTCCCAGGTCGACAGGAGCCTTGGACCGGAGGGCCGCCTCCTGAAACTCCTGGACACTCATGCCGACGGAGGCCGCAAAGGTGGATAGGAAGGACCCGCAGCCGGAGGAGCAGGATTCATTGAGCTTAATGGAGTCAATGACCCCGTTTCGAACGTGCATGGCCTTCATGTCCTGGCCGCCGATATCGAGGATAAAGTCCACGTCCGGGTCGAAATAATGGGCGGCCGTGTAATGGGCAATGGTTTCCACTTCTCCGATATCAACGTTCACGGCGGCCCGGATGAAATCTTCCCCATAGCCTGTGATGGCTGAATGGGCAATATAGGTCTTTTCATTCATCAAAGAATAGATTTCTTGAAGGTCGTCAATGACGTGTTCCAGGGGCTTTCCCATGTTTGAGGCGTAATGGCTGTAAAGAATCTTTCCGTCTTCTCCGATGAGAACTTCTTTGGTGGTCGTGGAGCCGGCATCAATTCCCAGGTAGGCCGGGCCTTCATAGGTCTTGATATCCCCGAACTTTGCCAGATGGGCCTGGTTTTCTGCCTTAAAGCGCTCATATTCTTCCTCAGAAGAAAAGAGGGGCTCCAGAATCTTTTTTTCTTCTTCAACCACGGCCTTCCGGCTGTGGATCCGGTCGATCAGTCTTTGTAGGCTTATTTTTTCGGAAGCCTTATCTGCGATCAAGGCCGCCCCATGGGCGACAAAAAGCTGGCCGTCTTCCGGGCTGGAAAAGGATTTTGCAGAGGCGCTTAGGGTCTTGATAAAGCACTTTCTCAGATTGGGCAAAAAGTGCAGGGGCCCTCCTAAAAAGGTGATGTTGCCCTCAATCGGACGCCCGCAGGCCAGGTTTGAGATGGTCTGATTGACAATGGACTGAAAAATGGACATGGCGATGTCTTCGTTGGAGGCTCCGTCATTTAAAAGGGCCTGAACATCCGTTTTTGCAAAGACGCCGCACCGGGAGGCAATCGGATAGATTTTTCCGTAATCATCGGCCAGGTCATTGAGGCCAGCGGCAGTTGTATTTAATAAGGAGGCCATTTGATCGATGAAGGCCCCGGTTCCGCCTGCGCAGATGGAATTCATCCTCTGCTCGACACTTCCGGAAAGGTAGGTAATCTTTGAGTCCTCTCCCCCCAGCTCGATAATGACATCCGTTTCCGGATAATATTTTTTGATGGCTTCCGTTTCCGCAATGACTTCCTGAATAAAAGGAACTTCTAATATTTGCTCCAGGAACATCCCGCCAGACCCGGTCACCGCCAATTTGATCGGAACATTTCCCAGGTTTTGAAAAAGGTCTTCCAAAACCCGAAAGACGGTTCTTTTGACGTCACTTTTGTGTCTCCGGTAAACCGAGTAAACCACCTGGTCCTTCTCATCTACCGCAACCACTTTAATCGTCGTTGAGCCGACATCTAATCCCGCATGAATATACATAAAATCCTCCAAATCTAATCAAATAAGGAAGGTACGGTCTTAATATATCACTTTCCGGGATTTTCAAACAAAGTAAAAAAAAAAGAGGGGGCTTTGGATGCCCTAGGCCCCCTCTTTAGATAAAAGGCTTTTTTTCCAGATTTCAGGTTTATCAAAGCCCATGATTTCCGCCACCGTCCCGGCCAGGTTGGCCAGGCCTGCCTTTCCGGAAAGACTTCGGTCCAGGTCCAGCTGACCTTTCGGGTCATAGAGAATAAAGGGAACTGGATTTAGGGAATGGGCGGTTTTGGGAGATTTTTTCCCGGTTCTTTCGTCCGTATGGATCATGTCCTCGGAATTGCCATGGTCAGCGGTAATTAATAGAACATAGTTGAGCTTTTTTGCGGCCGGAAGGATCCGAGAAAGGGCCAGATCCACGCTTTCAATGGCAATGCGGACTGCATCGATTTTTCCCGTGTGCCCCACCATATCGCCATTGGCAAAGTTCACCCGCAAAAATCCGTATTTTTCGCTTTCCATCGCTTGGAGGAGGGCGTCCGCAATCTCGGCGGACTTCATCCATGGCCTTTGATCGAAGGGAACGAGATCCGAGGGAATCTCCTGCCAGGTTTCCAGGTCTTCGGAAAGTTTTTCCGACCGGTTTCCATTCCAAAAATAGGTGACATGGCCGAACTTTTGGGTTTCGGAGCAGGCGTATTCATTGACTCCCTGGGAAATGAGAAATTCGGTAAGGGTGTGTTCGATCAAGGGGGGCTCAATCAGGTAATGACGAGGAATATGGAGGTCTCCGTCATATTCCAGAAGACCAGCGAAATAGACATCGGGCTTTTTCCCCCGGTCAAAGTAAGGGAAGTCCTCCTGGTCGAAGGCCATGGCAAGCTCCATGGCCCGGTCTCCCCGAAAGTTAAAGAGGATCACAGAGGCCCCGTCTCGAATCGGGCCGATGGGCTTTCCTTTGGAATCGACAATGACAAAGTTGGAAAGGTCCTGGTCGAACTTGCCGGAGACCTTGCGGAGGCGGAGATAGGCCTTTTCCGCAGAAGAAAAGGCCGGACCCATGCCGAAGACCTGGGTATCCCAGCCTTTTTTTACCATGGGCCAGTCGGCCTGGTACCGGTCCATGGTGATGACCATCCGCCCTCCGCCGGAGGCAATCCGGCCCCGGAAGGCATTGTCATTGGTATTTTTTAAAAAATTTTCCAAATCCCGGATATAGGTCAGGCCGGAGGTCGGACCCACGTCTCTTCCATCTAAGAGGGCGTGGATAAAAACCTCATGGATGCCCTCTTTTTTTGCCTGAAGGATGAGGGCTTTAAGGTGGCTAATGTGCGAGTGGACATTTCCATCGGAAAGAAGGCCGATGAAATGCATCGGCCCCTGGTGGCTTTTTGCAAAAGAAACCGCTTCGATCCAGGCTTTGGATTGGAAAACCCGGCCGGACTGGATGGCTTCATTGACCAGCTCCGCTCCCTGGGCGTAGATTTGCCCGCAGCCCAGGGCATTGTGACCGACTTCGCTGTTTCCCATATCGATATCGGACGGCATTCCCACGGCTCGGCCGTGGGCGCGAAGCTTAATCCAGGGACAGTGGTCAAAAAGATCGTCCAAAGTGGGCGTGTTGGCCAAAGAAACCGCATCCCCTTCTCTTTCTTCCAGAGGAGCCAGGCCCACCCCGTCCATCACGATCACGGCAACCTTCCTTTTCCCCTTTGTCATAACTCATCTCCTTATTCGGTTCCGCCTTATTGAACGATCGGTTCGGACAGGCTATTATTCCCGAATTCATTTCAAATCCCCTTGGAAGGGTTCATTCCAAGGGGACTCGAAAAGGTGAATTCTAAAAGGTGAATTTCGTATTGGCGTCTTCTTTGCTGTGTGCTTTGAGGTCTTCTGCAGCTGCCCGAGCCAGCTGGTCCATGGCTTTATAATCCGCCTCTTTGGGATGGGACCGGGCCTCGACAACGGGCTGGAGGAAATTGTATTTTTGCTCTTCTGCAAAGGCCTTTAAGGCCGACACGGCCCCGCCCGACCAGGAGTAATTGCCGAAAACGCCGATGGAATGGTTGGACATCTTGTTTTCAGCAAGGATGGACAAAAGGGTTTTCATCGGGGGGAAGAGGTCGTTATTGTAGGCGCAGGCCCCGAGAATCATGCACCGATACTTCCAAATCTCCGTTTGGAGGTAGGAGGGGTGGGTCTTGGAAACGTCAAAGGTCTTGACATCGAAGATTCCGTATTCGCCCATCTTTTGGGCGATATACTCGGCCATGGTCTGGGTATTGCCATACATGGACCCGTAGACAATGCAGGCGCCTTCTTTTACGTCCTGGCGGGCCAAGGTTTCATAAAGCCGGAGGACTTTTTCGGGTTCCGACCTCCAAATGGGGCCGTGGAGCGGGCAAATTAATTTGATCGTCAGGCCATCTAGCTGTTTGAGGGAGCGTACGGCCATCATTGAATATTTTCCTACGATATTGACATAGTAGCGGACCATTTCGGGGGCCCAGAGTTCGGCGTCGACGATTTCATCATCGAAAATGGAGGAGGTGAGGGTTCCAAAGGTGCCGAAGATATCCTGGGAAAAGAGGATGCCCTTGGATTTTTCATAAGAAATCATGGACTCGGGCCAGTGGACCATGGGGGTTTTAACAAAGGTCAGCTGGTGGTCGCCCAAATCAAGGACGTCTCCGGTATCCACGACGACGTTGCCCTCGCTGGTATATCCATAGAAACTTTCCAAAAATTCATAGGTCTTTTTGTTGCCGACAAGCTTGGCTTCGGGGTAAAGCCTGCGGATCAGACGGAGGGACCCGGAATGGTCCGGTTCCATGTGATGGATGACGATATAGTCCAGAGGGCGGCCATCCAGCGCCTTTTCAAGATTTTCAGCGAAATCTCTGACTTTGGAGGCGTGGACACATTCCAAAAGGGCAGTCTTCTTGTCTTTGATCAGATAGGAGTTGTAGGTGACTCCATTCGGGAGGGGCCACTGTTTTTCAAAAAGAGGGGATTCACGGTCATTGACTCCGATATAGTAAAGAAAATCATTGATTTTAATGGGTGCTTGCATAGGTTTTCCTTTCCTTCATTATTTTTACACCGGCTCCCGCTCTCCGGCAGGCAGAGGAGGTGCAGATTTTAATCCCAGCCCCTTTCGGGGCTATTCGATATCCTTTTCCCTATCTTACCGTATTCTTCCGAGAATGGAAACTTGAAAAGGTTTTTTTGGAGGAGAGGGGAAAAAGAGGCGGGCGGCGGGCGGGTCCTGACACGAAGCCATAGGCATCTTGTGGCTAATAAAATTTAATGGGTATGAAAGAATTGTCTTTGAAAAAAATGCGATTATCTCAAGCCGGCCTGGAATTGGGCAGGCTTTGGCTCTTAAAACGAACATACAAGGAGGTTTATAATGAAAATTGGGATTATTGTTGGCTCTTTGCGAAAGGAATCCTGGAATCGAAAAATTGCAAAGGAAGTGGAAAAATCTTTTCCTGACCATGTCGAGGCGGAGTGGATTGATATTTCCAATCTTCCTTTTTATAACGAAGATTTGGACGGTGACCATCCTCATGACCAGTATCAGGCGGTAAGAGCCGCACTCAAAAAGTGCGATGCCTATCTCTTTTTCACCCCTGAATACAACCGCTCCTATGCCCCGGCCATTAAAAATGTCATTGATGTGGGATCAAGAGATCCACAGGGAAACCCCTGGGCAAAGAAGCCGGCGGCGATTTTTAGTGCGTCGATGGGAGGCTTTGGCGGAATGGCAGGAAATCACGCCCTCCGTCAGGCTTTTATCTATGTCGATCTGATCCTCATGCAGCAGCCCGAGGTCTACCTTGCCCACGTGGACCAGCTCTTCGATGAAAATGGAAGCTTGAACAAGGACACAAAGGCCTTTTTAGCCGGAGCAACTCAGGCCTTCGTCGACTTTGCCAAGAAAATCCTTTCGTAGGAGGAAGCTGGGGCTGGGGCGAGGCTGATTTAAAAGCCCAAGGCGGATGCGGCCGCCTCCGACATTGGGCTTTTTCTATTGAAGGGCACAGGGGCAGTGACAGGAATGGCGAGCGGGGACTTTTACCGCCGGCAGCGGATAAGCAGACCGACGGTTGGGGTGAAGATAAGGTGTCCCGGCCGCTGGCCGGGACGGGTTGGTTATAGGATGAGCCCGGCGAGGCTCCGGGGGGAGTGGCCGAGCCGGGAAAACGCCGCCCACGGGCGGCTCCTTCTGGAAACTAGGGGGCTGACCCAAAA
>CAMYOR010000044.1 GCA_947278105.1 uncultured Tissierellia bacterium | reverse complement strand
ACAAAAAAGGTTCTGAAACAAGCACGAGGTAGGCTCCCCGGACTTGATTTTGATCCACTTGCTTTATCCAATCAAGGTAGTTCAAATCTTTCCCTGCTTTCCTTTTGAATTGTCACTGGTTTTTCACTTCCTGCCAAAGGTCATTATAGACTCGGACAAAATCTCCCACATTTTTAAAGACCTCTAAACGGTCATAAACGGATTTATCCGGGTAAGCCGCCGTATTTTCCTGTTCCTCTTTGGTAAGAAGCGCCTTGCCAGCAGAGCTGGGAAGGGAATAACCCACGTATTGGGCATTTTTTACCATGACTTCCGGCCGGCACATAAAGTTAATGAAAGCCTCTGCATTTTCCTTGTGGGTAGCCGTCACAGGAATGGCAAAGGAGTCAATCCAGAGATTCGATCCCTCTTTGGGGACAACGAAATCCAAGTCCTTGTTCCTGGCCATGGCTGCGGCTGCATCCCCCGAAAAGACCACGGAAAGCGCGCTTTCTTCGTTAATCATCAAATCTCTGGTTTGCTCAACTAAGTAGGCATAGACCAGGGGATACTGGTCGATAAGATCCTTTTTCACGATGGCTAGCTCTTTTAAATCCCTACTGTTTTCAGAAAATCCCCTCCTGGATAAGGCCAGTCCCAAAGCATCCCGGAGAGAATCAATCATGACAATCTGTCTTTTATACTTTGGGTTCCAGATAATGTCCCAGGAATCCACCGGATCATTGACTTTTTTCTTGTTATAGAGGATCCCCACCGTTCCCCAGAAGTAGGGGACGGAATATTCCTGTTTGGGGTCGGAGTTGGTATGGAGGTACTCCTTATCAATATATTTCATGTTGGGGATCTTGGAATAGTCGATCTTTTGAAGAAATCCTTCGGTTTTAAGCTTATCAAGCATGAAGGAGGAAGGACAAACAAGATCATAAACCGTTCCCCCATTATTCAGCTTCATATAAAGGTCTTCATTGGTCGTATAAGTCGAATAAATGACATGGATCCCGGTTTCTTTTTCAAAATCTTTCAGAACCTGAGGATCAATATACTGGCCCCAGTTATAGACATTGACAATCTTGTCTCCGCCCTTTCCACAGGCTGAAAAAGATAGGACCATAAGACCGGCAAGGAGGGCGAAAAAAAACTTATGAAAGAGTGGAAAAGACTTTTTCATCAGTACCTTCCCTTCTTTTTCTCCTGGGCCGTGCGAAGGTTTACCAGGGTTAAAAGTATCAGCATGGCTGCAAACATCAGGGTCGAAAGAGCGTTGATTTCGGGATTAATGCCTCTTCTTGCCATGGCATAGACCAGGGTGGAGACGGTATCAACCCCGTTTCCTGTCGTAAAAAAGGAAATGGCGAAATCATCAATGGAGATCGTAAAGGCCATGAGCGCTCCCGAAATGATCCCCGGACGGATAAAGGGCAAAATGACGTATCGGACCGTCTGAAAAGGAGTCGCTCCCAGGTCCATGGCGGCTTCTGGAAGGGAACTGGGCATTTGAAGAAGTCGAGGATAGATCGAGAGGATCACATAGGGAACGGTAAAGCCGATATGAGAAAGGACCAGGCTGAAATAGCCCAGGTCTAAGTTCAAAAACCTATAAATGATTAAAAATCCCACCGCCGTCACAATTTCGGGGTTAATCACATTGATCTGGTTCATGAGCATTAAAAATTTTTTCTGCTTTTGCCCGCAGTAATATAAACCAATGATCCCCAGGGTTCCGATCAGCGTTCCGAAAATCGTTGCAATCAGAGCCACTGAAGCCGTATTTTTTAAGGCTGACATGATCTCGGCATTGTGAAAAAGGGACCCATACCAATTCAGGGTAAAGCCCTCCCAGAGGCCCCGAGTCTTTCCCTTGTTAAAGGAAAAGGCAAAGAGAAGAAAAATGGGGGCGTAGAGGAACAGATAAATCAGGCCCATATAAATCTTTCGAAGTTTGTTGGACATCCCTATCCCCTCCTCTTTCTGCCAGCAAGCCGTCTGGGCCGATCCTTTTCCTTGGCCCGACTGTCACTGTCAATAAAAAGGGAAATGACCAAGAAGATCATCAGGATAACTGCCAGGGCGGACCCATAATTCCAGTTACCCGTCACAATAAACTGCTGGCTGATGATGTTTCCGACTAAGTTGGTCTTTCCTCCGCCCAAAAGGCTGGTGATTTCGAAGGTGGAAATTACCGGAACAAAGACCATTGTCACGCCGGAGATGATGCCCGGTTTTGAAAGCGGAAGGGTTACATAAAAGAAGGATTGGAAGGGTTTTGCGCCCAGGTCGCTTGCGGCCTCAATTAAACTCCGGTCCATCTTATCCAGGACCGTATAAATGGGAAGGATCATAAAGGGCAGGAAGTTATAAACCATGCCCAAAATGACAGCGGCTTCGGTATAAAGGAGGTCCTGAGGAGCCAAGCCCATCGAAAGCAAAACGGTATTTAAAAGGCCGTTTCGGGAAAGAAGGGTTACCCAAGCATAAGTCCTTAAAAGAAAGTTCATCCACATGGGAATAATAATCAGCGCCATAGCGACCGCCTGATAGCGAAGGTCAATGCGGGCGATAAAATAAGCCATCGGATAACCCAGAAGAAAACAAAGAAGGGTGGTGATAAAAGCAATCCTTAATGACCGAAGAATAATGCGTATGGTCGGCCATTCAAAAACTCTGGCAAAGGGGGCCAGGGAAAAGCTGCCTTGAGTTGAAAAGGCGTAGTAGAAAACCATCAAAGTTGGAATGATCACAAAGAAGCCAATCCATAAATAATAAGGAAAGATAAACTTTTGATATGATTTCATGGCTCCTCCTAGTGCATCGACTGGTCCAGCGGCTGATAAGGATCGCGGACATCCGTTTTATGCATAACCTGTATATTTTCCGGGTCAATGACAATCCCGACATTACTGCCGTCCTGACCCATTTTCGTAGACTGACTCAGGCTGATTTTCCCCTGGATATCGAGCCGCATAACATAATAGACGCCTTTAAAGGTATGGTCCAAAACCTTCCCCTGGATCATCCCCTGGTCGGGAGGAACCAGTTCCATATCTTCCGGCCGAATGACAATATCCACCGGTTCATTTTCTTCAAAATCATTTTGGATGCACCGGAAGGCATGGCCCAAGAAGGTGACTTCATAAGGCCCGGTCATTACCCCCTCGTAAATATTCGACTCGCCGATAAAGCCGGCAACAAACCGGTTTACTGGCTCATTATAGATCTCTAGGGGGCTTCCGATCTGCTGGATTTTCCCTTCACTCATGACGACGATGCGATCACTCATTGTTAAGGCCTCTTCCTGATCGTGGGTCACAAAAATAAAAGTGATGCCCGTCCTTTTTTGAATGGCCTTGAGCTCAATCTGCATGTTTTTTCGAAGTTTAGCATCTAAGGCCCCCAGAGGCTCGTCCAAGAGAAGAATCTCCGGCTCGTTGATCAGAGCCCGGGCAATGGCAACTCGCTGCTGCTGGCCGCCGGAGAGCTGATCAATGGTTCGATCTCCGAATCCCTCCAGATCCACGACCTTGAGCATCTGATCCACCCTGGGCCTGGTTTCTTTTTGGGGAACGCCCTTGAGCTTTAAGCCAAAGGCAACATTTTCTCGAACATTTAAGTGAGGAAAAAGAGAATAGTGTTGAAAAACGGTATTTACCTTTCGAAGATTGGGGGGGAGATGGGAAATTTCCTCTCCATTGACATAAATCTTCCCCTCATCGGGCAACTCAAAGCCTCCGATCAGTCGGAGGGTCGTTGTTTTCCCGCAGCCCGAAGGGCCGAGTAAGGTGAGAAATTCATCTGCTTTTATCGTCAAGTGCAGGTGATCCAGAACGATTTGTTCTCCATAGGATTTGGAGACATCCACCAATTGAATCTTATCCGGCATCAACATTTCCTCTCTAACGGCTGGAACGGCCGTGGTGGTAGTGATTTAGCCCCGAAGGGCCCATGCGCCGCAAAAAGCGGCGCTTCGTATGCCTGATTCTTCTATAAAATGAAGAGTATTTATATCAATGAGAATATCTTTGAATTCGTATTATTGCAAGTCTTCTTTTTCCGGGTGAATCACTTCGTCCGGCCGGCTGGGATCAATGATTGTCAGGGAAGAAAGGGCTTTTTCCATGAGATCGGGGACATCGAGTTTTTTTTCGTCCTCTAAAATGTGCTCCAGCTTTGGTTTTGTGTTGGGCTGATCGGGGGCAAAAATAGAACAGGAATCTTCATAGGGGAGGATGGACAGATCATAGGTGCCGATCCTGCGGCTGATTTCGATGATCTGATTTTTGTCTTCTGCAATAAAGGGCCTGAGGATCGGGCGTTTTGCGGCATTGTTGATGACAGAAATGCTCTGGATTGTCTGCGAAGCCACCTGGCCCAGACTCTCTCCGGTGATCAACGCATCATAGTGATAGCGGTCGCAGAGGAGGTCCGCAATCCGCATCATCATCCTCCGGGAAAGGAGGGTGGTATTTCTCGGTTGACATTTTTCCTTGCAGGCTAGGTAGGTATCTAAGATATCCACCATGTAGACTCTCATGGGGCCCACCGATTTTGTCATTTGAGCTGCCAGGCGGAGGGCCTTGTCTTTGGCTCTTTCACTGGTATAGGGATAGGCATGGAAGTGGACTGCACCGATCGCCATCCCCCTCCTTGCAATGGAAAATCCGGCGGCCGGAGAGTCAATTCCCCCGGACAGGAGAAGAAGACCTCTTCCGGAGCTTCCCCAGGGCAAACCGCCCATGCCCTTAACACGGTCAATATAGACAAAGGCTTTCGTTCGGATTTCAACATGGAGGGTAAAATCGGGATTGTGAACATCGACGGCAAGATTGGAAAATGCGTCTAAAAGTTCTCCGCCCAGCCAGGCGGAGACTTCCGGGGAAGGATGGGGATAGGACTTATCCCCCCTCTTCGTTCGAACTTTAAAGGTAAACTTTTCTTTCTGAGGATTTTCCTTCCTGAGCTTTTCCAGTTTTTCCATGGTCAGGATCTTCGCTGCCTGAAAAATATCTTCGTTTTCCCGGTCAACCCTTAAAGAAGGAGTAATATAGACCAGGCCAAAGACCTTTTGCACCCCTTTCACCGCTACATCCAAGTCTTTTTCTTCAACCCCCAGAAAGTACTTTCCACAGTCAAAGAATCTTTCCTGAATCGGAAGGTCCCGGGTTGCCAGATCAATATGGTCCACTGCGTTTTTTATAAATCGGGAACGGTTCTTTCCTTTTAAAATCAACTCGCCAAAACTTACGGCGACCACCCAGTCTTTTTTCATCGTCATTTTTGCTTCTTTCTTCCCTTCTCTGCTGATGATTATCTCAGCCTTCCCTATTTCATCCGAAGATCTTATTTATTGAATCTTTTATGCCACTGTCGTCTTTCTTTTATTTTCCCCTTGCCCGGCGAATCGACTGAACCGCTTCTTTCATCTCTTGGAAGAAGGGGGGGATTTCTTCAACTGTATTTTCCGTCTGAAAGGAGATCCGAACCACCCCATCCCGATAGGCTGGAGGAACCTTGCAAGCCTCAATGACAGAGGAGGGTTTGCCAAGGGAGCAGGCTGAGCCAGTGGAAAGGTACATCTCTTTTTTCTCTAAAAAATGGAGGAGAACTTCCGCTTTAATCCCTTCAATTCCCAGAGAAAGAATATAGGGGCTTACCCCTTCCAGGGGGCTTAGAATATGGACCCGGTCCATTGCCATCGCTTCTTTAACCGCTGCGTCATGGAGCTTTTGAATTTTTTCGGGATGGTCCTTCAAAAACTTTTCCATATATTGGCAGGCGGCCGCAAAGCCCGCAAGATAAGGGACATTTTCCGTTCCCGACCGCTTTCCCTCCTGCTGGCCTCCCCCCTCAATCAGGGGCGGAAGAGAAAGGCCGGGCCGCAGATACAGAAAGCCGATTCCCTTGGGTCCATGAATTTTATGGGCACTCATGGAATAGGCATCGATTCTAGATTTCTTTAGGTCCAGGGGAATTTTGCAAAAGCCCTGGGTCCCATCGGTATGAAAGAGGGTCCTGGGATTTTTTTTCTTGACCGCCTGAGCCATCTCTTCAATGGGTTCAAGGGTTCCCAGTTCATTATTCACCTGCATACAGGAAACAAGAAGGGTATTCTCGTCGACCAGATCCACTGCATCGCTGACGGAAATACGGGCATGGCCATCCGAAGGGATCTGTCGAACTTCAAGTTCTTTTCCTCCAAGGCCCATCGCCGTTTTTAAGACGGAGGAGTGCTCGACTGAAGAAACAATAATATTTCCTTTCTTTCCCTTGACTGCTCCCTTTAAAAAGGTATTGTTGGCTTCGGTTGCTCCGGAAGTGAAAATTAGGGTTTTCGGATCCACTCCCAAGACCCCGGCGATGACTTCCTCGGCCTCTCGCACAATCTTCTCAGCCTCAAAACCTTTTCGATGTAAAGAAGAAGGGTTTCCCCAATCTTCCAGAAGTGCTTTTTCGATCACCTTCGAAATTTCTGGAAGTACCGGCGTTGTAGCGGCGTTATCAAAATAAATCAAAGTTTTCCCCCCTCTCCCATGCTATACTTGCCTTATTCAAAGGTTCTTTTGCGCGTCAGAAAAATTTTCTCCGCTTTTTTTCTGGCTCTCCTTTTTCGCTCCTGCCCATATCATAGGTGGGCTGGAGGAAAAACACAAAGCCAAAAGTTCCGTTAGATATTGTAACACAGGAGGCCCTATGGAAATCCGAGAAGAAAAAATTGAAGATCTTTCATTTCTTTCCGATGAAAAGACTTTTTTAGATATCGAGTCCTCCGGTCTTCAGCCGGTAAGGTCCTATCTTCTTATGGCCGGCATCCTGAGAAATTCTTCAAAAGGGGTCATCCTCCGACAGATTTATCTAACCGGCAAGGATCCATCGGAAGAAAAAAGCCTTCTCCAGGCTCTTTTCATGGATTCCTTCTCTTCCTGCGTAACTTTTAACGGGGTCTTTTTCGACCTGCCCTTTCTAAAGGTTCGGACGAAAAAAAATCAGCTGACTTTTCCCTTCACAGATATTGCCCATGAGGATCTCTATCTCTGGCTGAGGGAGAGAAAAAAATTCTTTTCCTTTCCCAGCCTTAAACTAGAAAACCTGGCTGAAGCTGCCGGTTTTAAAAGAAAGGGCCATCTTTCTGGAAAGGGGGCTTCTGCTGCCGCCTCTTCCATGGATCAAAAAGAAGTCCGGGAAGCCCTCCTCCTCCATAATAAGGAGGATCTCCTCTCCCTGGCTTATCTTTACCGAATGACCCGGGACTTAAAAAAAAATCTGACCCTGATTCCCAGCTGCGGCCCACTTATGGGAGTCCCTTTGGAACTTCAAAGAGCCTGGATCGAGAAGGACTTTGGCTATGGAGAATTTTCCTTCTCTTCCCTTCCATCAAACCACCTGAAAAGTGAAAAGGGGCCGGCCCTTTCCCCAGTAAATCAAAAGGGGGCCTTTTCCAGCTCCTTTGGAGATATTTCCTGGACGGAAGGCCAGCTGACCTTGCGCATCAATGTTTACCCGGCTTCAACGGGAGAAAAGGAGGTTTTTCTGGCGGCCTTCCCCCAGCCTATTTCAGATGCCTCTCCCTATTCCTTAAAGGCTCCGCTTTTTGTTTTTGGCGACCGGGAACGCTTTTATTTTGAAAACATCCTCTCTCTGGTAAAACT
>CAMYOR010000043.1 GCA_947278105.1 uncultured Tissierellia bacterium | reverse complement strand
GCGGGGCGCAGCGGGCACCTAAGATAGAGCCCCGCCCTCCAGCCTAAACGGCTGGAGGGCGGGGCGGAAAGTGGCGGAGGGCTCGGCGAGCTGGGGGCGGCCGCGTCATTGGCCGCGGTCAGCGGCGCGGTCAGCGGCGCGGTCAGCGGGACTGGGTCTCGAATTGGAGGCCCTGGTCGGTGGCGGTGATCAGGACATGGTCCCCGTCGCCGATGGTCCCTTCGATGAGCTTGCGGCCGAGGGCGGTCTGGACGTTCTTTTCGAGGAAGCGCTTGATGGGACGGGCGCCGAACTGGGGCGAGTAGGCCTGGCTGAGGATGTAGGTTTTGGCCTTTTCATCGGTGGTGAGGGTGATGTCGCGGCCTTCGAGGCGGGCGGCGATCTTCGAGAGCTCATGGTCAATGATCAGGTCAATTTCGTTCTTGGTCAGGGCCTTGAAGAGGATGATGTCGTCAATCCGGTTGAGGAATTCGGGGCGAAAGGCGGCTCTTAAGGCGGACTGGACTTCAGCCGTGGCGGATTCGGAAATTTCTCCTTCTGGGCTCATGCCATCCAGGATGGCCTGGGAGCCGAGGTTGGAGGTCATGATGATGACGGTGTTTTTGAAGTCGACGGTGTGACCCTGGTTGTCGGTGAGGCGGCCGTCATCGAGGACCTGGAGGAGGATGTTGAAGACATCGGGGTGGGCTTTTTCGATTTCGTCGAAGAGGACGACGGAATAGGGATGGCGGCGGACGGCTTCGGTCAGCTGGCCTCCTTCTTCATAGCCGATGTATCCGGGGGCGGAGCCGATCAGGCGGGAGACGGAATATTTTTCCATGTATTCGGACATATCAATGCGGACCATGGCTTTTTCGCTGTCAAAGAGGGCTTCGGTGAGGGCTTTGGCCAGCTCGGTTTTGCCGACGCCGGTGGGGCCTAGGAAAATGAAGGAACCGATGGGCTGGCGGGGATCTTTAAGGCCGGACCGGGCCCGGATAATGGCGTCGGAGATGGCCTGGACGGCCTGGTCTTGGCCGACAACCCGCTTTTTGAGGATTTCCGGGAGCTGGAGGATCTTGGCCCTTTCAGAGACGACCAGCTTGGTGACGGGGATGCCGGTCCACTTGGCGACGACTTCGGCGACCTCTTCGTCGGTCACTTCTTCTTTGATTTGGGACTGGTCCTCTTCCCCTCTCTTCTCGGATTCTTCGAGGTCTTTTTGAAGCTGGGCGAGGCGGCCATAGCGAAGCTCGGAGGCCCGGGCATAGTCATAGGAACGCTCGGCCTCTTCAATCTGATGGTTTACGGATTCAATTTCCTGTTTGATCCGGGTCTGGTCCTCGAGAACTTTCTTGGACTTTTCCCATTCCAGGAAGCCCTGGTCATAGGTTTCTTTAAGGGAGGCGATTTCCTTTTCCAGGTCGTCCAGGCGTCTTTTGGACTTTTCATCGGTTTCCTTCTGGAGGGCGACCCGCTCGATTTCGGCCTGGAGGATCTTGCGGCGGGTCTCGTCCAGGGCCTGGGGCATGGAATCCAGCTCAGTTCGGACCATGGCAGCGGCTTCATCCATAAGGTCGATAGCCTTATCGGGGAGGAAGCGGTCGGTGATATAGCGGTCGGAGAGGGTGGCGGCGGCGACGACGGCAGAGTCGGAAATCCGGAGCTTATGGTGCATTTCGTAGCGGCCCTTGATGCCTCGGAGGATGGAGACGGTGTCTTCGACTGAGGGTTCTTCGACCATGATCTTCTGGAAGCGGCGCTCCAGGGCCCCGTCCTTTTCGATGTATTTTTTGTATTCGTTTAAGGTGGTGGCGCCGATCAGGCGGATTTTCCCCCGGGAGAGGGCCGGTTTCATGAGGTTGGAGGCATCCATGGCCCCATCGGTCCGGCCGGCGCCGACAATCAGGTGGAGCTCATCGACAAACATGATAATCTGTCCCTGGGATTTTTCGACTTCTTCAAGGACGGCCTTGAGCCTTTCTTCGAATTGGCCCCGGTACTTGGCTCCGGCAAGAAGAAGGCCCAGGTCCAGCTCATAGATCATGGTGTCTTTGAGGGTGGAGGGAACATCGCCTTTGACAATCCGCTGGGCCAGGCCCTCGACGACGGCGGTTTTTCCGACACCGGGGTCGCCGATCAGGACCGGATTATTTTTCGTCCGCCGGCAGAGGATCCGGGTCAGGTCCCGAATTTCATCGTCTCTTCCGATGATGGGATCGCCCTTGCCCTCCCGGGCCTCCTGGGTCAGATCCTTCCCATATTTTTTGAGGACGTCTTCGGTTTCTTCGGGATTATCCGAGGTCACCTTCCGGGACCCCCGGATCTTTTGGAGCTGGGCCTTGAAGTCTTCTTTTTTTATTCCATATTTTTTGAATATTTCCTGGGAGGGGATCCTGCGCTCGTTAAGGAGGGACAGATAGAGGTGCTCGACAGAAATATATTCATCGCCCAGGGCTTTGGCCTCGTCTTCCGCTTTTAGAAGGATACGCTGAAAGACGGCGTTGGGATAGACCTGACTTTGCCCTTCCTGGGTGGGGAGATTCTCGACGGCTCTTTCCACATCGACCTGGTAGGGACGGATGGGGACGTTCATGGCGGAGAGGACCTGGTCCACCATGCCCTTGGAATCCATCGTGAGGGCCAGATGAAGGTGGAGGTCAGTGAGGTCCGGATTGCCATTTTTAATGGCTGCGGCCTGGGCATTTTGGATGACTTCCAGACTTTTCTGGGTAAATTTTTCATTTTTCATTTTCTTCTCCTTATCAAATCAAGCGGCCGAAGCCGCCTGAAAATCTGTTATTTTGAAGCTTTTTCCAGTTTCCGGTAGAGGTCTTCCTCTTCCGGGCTTAGGTCGGGGGGATTGTTGATGGCAACCTTGAGATAGAGGTCTCCCCTCTTGCCCTGGCGGTCCCGGTAGCCCTTGCCTTGGAGGCGGATTTTTCTTCCGGTCCGAGACCGGCCGGGGACCTGGACGCTCACGAGGCCGTCCAGGGTCTGGATCTGCTTTTTCTTGCCGAAGTAGGCCTCCCAGGGGGTCAGGGAAAGTTCCTGAATAATGTCCAGGCCGTCCAGCTTTTCCATGGAAATCAGGTGGATCCGAACATAAAGATCTCCGCGGAGGCCGAATTTTTGGCCACGAATCCTGATTTGCTGGCCGTCCTTGATTCCGGCCGGCCACTTGACGAGAATTTCCTGGGGCTTTCCCTCAATTTGGTATTGGATGGTCCGTTCTCCTCCCTGGTATCCTTCCCGGAGGCTGATATTGAGGTCGGACTGGTAGCTTGGGGCGCTTGTCTGTCCATTGGGCCAGCCGGAGCTTTGGAATCCGCCGAAGCCTTGACTGGGGCCTTTGCCGAAGAAGGGGTTTTGGCCTTGGCCGGCGGCCTGACCATTTCCTTGACCGAAGAGGTCGCGGAAGGTGGTTTTGGCGTAGTCGGCGGTTTTTCTCCCTTTGCCGGCGGCCTGGCTGAAGCCCTGACCGAAAATGAGATTAAAGAAGTCCGAAAAGTCTCCGGCTCCTCCGGTCGAATAGGTGTAGGTGGTCTTCCCATTGCCAAAGCCGCTATAGCCGAAGTCCCGGGGATCAAAATTTTGTCCGCCGGTAAAATCGTAGGCGGACCCAAAGGTGTCGTATTTCTTCCTTTTTTCCTGGTCGCCCAGGACCTGGTAGGCCTCGTTAATTTCTTTAAATTTTTCTGCTGATTTTTCGTCATTGGGGTGCAAGTCGGGATGATATTTCTTGGCGAGCTTCCGGTAGGCGTTTTTGATCTGCGCGTCGGTTGCCGACTTCTCCACCCCTAAGGTTTTATAGTAATCTTTGTATTCCACTTGCTCCTCCTTTTGACCATCTTTGACCTATTACCATTATAGGCTCTTCGGCCCGGGGATGCAAGCCCCCCGGGCATTTTTTATCACTGTTTCCTTTAGAGTGCTAATTCTGGGACAGAAGGATTTTGCGGCCGGAACGGCGATTTTTCTGCCGGGCCTGGCGGGCCTTCCTGGACATAAATTTTTACGGGTTTCTTTCTATTTGAGCATATTTTCAAGGACCCGCATGGCGAAAAAGGTAATGACGGATGCGGCGATGACAGAAAAGATAATCGAAACGATCACGCCCCCCTTGTCCCGGTGTTTCTTTTTTCCGGCATGGACCCTGAAAAATTTTTCCCGGGCGGTCAGAAGAGGAGAAGATTTCTCCTGGCCATGGTCCGGAAGGTCTTCTTCGGTGATAGGCTTGAGGCGGGCGGTATTTAAAATTTCTTCGGAATAGGGATTGGAGACCTCTAAAAGCTCCTGGGCCATGGGAAGATCTCGGGTCAGGAGGCCGTCCACTTCAAGCTGCTGACAAAGGGCCACGGCGGGCGGCTCGTCGATGACATAGGCATAGAGGGGAAGGCCCAGGCTTTTGAATGGGTCCAGGTCTTCTTTGCGAAGGAGGGTTCTTTTTACCAGGACCATGGCAATGGAGAGGGCCCGGATCTCCTGAATTACCTCCTCGCTGCCTTCTTCGGCCATGTAGGCCAGGGAAAAGTCCGGCCGAAAGGAGCGAAGGATCCTTAGGGAGTCAATGTTTTTGCTGGTCAAAAAGACCCGGTCTTTGAGGTCAAATTCCTCAATCAGGCGGATGACGGCCTCTTCCATGTTGGGATAGAAGAAGTGTTCATTTTTTAAGCGGATGATGGTAAAGTGCGGAAGGTCTTTGGCCCAGGAAAGGTATTCTCGGAGGGTGGGGATGCGGATGGCCTCCTCTTCCTCTTCCTCTTCCTCTTCTTTGGCTTCTTTGAACCGGTAGGACTGGAGGTCCTGAAGGGTGTGATGGCGGACAAAGCCGACTCCGTCCATGAGCCTGGACATGGCGTCATCGTGGAAGATGACGATTTCTCCGTCTCGGGAAACGTGCAGGTCCAGCTGGATTGCGGACGCACCGGCAAGAATGGCGGACTGAAAGGCTTTCATGGTATTTTCCGGGGCATCCTTGGCATAGCCTCGGTAGGCAACGATTTTCATCTCTTGGTCCTTCCTGTGGTTTGGGCGGCCGGCGAAGCCGGAGGTCCAGGTTTTTTTGCCGCCGCTCCGGCGGGAAAGCGGGCGATTAGGAATCTTCCTCTAAGGCAAGGGAAAGCTCCAGCCACTGGTCCTGGAGGGTCTCGAGCTGGGCGAGGACCTGGGAATGGTCCTCGTTAAGGGCCCGCACCTTTTCATAGTCATCGTAGAGGGAGGGATCGGCGATTTTTTTTTCGATCGCAGCCTTCTGTTTTTCTTTGTCTTCGATGGCCCGGGTAAGGTCCTGGATCTGGGCTTTTAACTGGCGCTTTTCCTTCTGGGCAAGCTTTTTTTCCTTCTCCATTTTTTTCTGGGCGGTCTTGGTCAGGGTGGGGTCCTGGGGGGAGGATTTTAGATCCTGGGCCTTCTCGAGGTCATGAAGGTAGGCATCGTAATTACCGAGGTGGCATTCCATCCCCTGGGGGGTCAGCCGGAAGATATGGTCCGCGACCCGGTTTAGAAAATACCGGTCGTGGGAGATGACAAGGACCGTCCCTTCATAGTCCAGAAGGGCATTTTCCAGGATCTCGCAGGAGTCGGCATCCAAATGGTTAGTGGGCTCATCCAAAAGAAGGAGGTTGGCGGAAGAGAGCATGAGCTTTAAAAGGGCCAGCCGGGACCGCTCTCCCCCGGAAAGATCGCCGACTTCGCGGAAGATGTCGTCTCCCTGAAACTGGAATTTGGCGAGGTTCTTGCGGACCTGGTAGTGGTCCATCTGGGGATAGGCATCCCAGAGCTCTTCCATGACGGTTTTATCCAGGTGAAGAGTCTGCTGTTCCTGGTCAAAAAAGGCGGTTTTGACAGCTGTTCCATATTGGATTAGGCCTGCGTCTGGGGTGATTTTTTTAAGGAGGATGCGAAAGAGGGTCGTTTTCCCAACTCCGTTTTCCCCGATCAGGCCAACCTTTTGGCCCCGGCCCAGGTAAAAGGAAAGGTCCTGAAAGAGGGTCCTTTCCCCAAAGGATTGGGACAGGCCCTCTACCTGGAGGACATCTTTTCCGGATTCATATTTGGGTTTGATGGAAAGGGCCATCCCCTCCTTTTCCTGGGGAGGGGCCTCGACCCTTTCCATTTTATCGAGGAGCTTTTGCCGGGACCGGGCCTGGGAGATGCCCCGTTTTCTCTTGGACCCGCCTAAGTGGGAGAGGCGGTCAATCATTTCTTTTAGGCGGGCGATTTCCTCCTGCTGGGAGGCATAGGCATGGGCCTGGACCTCCCGGTCCTTTTCCCTTCTTTTGGCGAATTCGCTGTACCTGCAATCGTAAGAATAGAGCTTTCGGTTTTCGATCAGGAAAGTCCTTCCAATCAGGCGGTTTAGAAAATACCGGTCGTGGGAGATGAGAAGGGCGGCTCCTCGAAAGGACAAGAGAAAGGACTCCAAAAAAGAGATGGACTGAAGGTCCAGGTGGTTGGTGGGCTCGTCCAGAAGGAGGAGCTCGGGCCGGCCGGAGAGCATCCGGGCCAGCTCCAGCCGGGCCTTTTCTCCGCCGGACAGGACCTGGACCGAGTCGTCAAAGCGTTCGGGGGAAAAGCCGATGCCTTTGAGGATCCCCTGGATTTCGGAGTCATAGGAAAGGCCGCCTTCGGATTCAAAGCGGGCGGTCAAAAATTGATATTCCTCCATGACCTTGGATAGGGCGGCCGGGGAAAGGCTCTCCCCCATCTTCTTTTCCAGTGCTTTCATCTTTTCTTCGATCTGAAAGGCCCGGAAATACCCTTTTTTGCATTCTTCATAGAGGGATTCGGTGGAATCAATATGAATATTCTGGGCCAGGTAGCCTAGGCGGGTTCCTCCCCGGAGGCGGACCGAGCCGGCATCGGGCGTAAGTTCGCCGGTGATGAGCTTAAAGAGGGTCGTTTTGCCAGCCCCGTTTCCGCCCACGACGCCGATCTTTTCTCCTTCGTTGACCTGGAAGGAAATTTTTTCTAAAATTTCCCGGGTTCCAAAGGACTTATCCACTTCCTGAAGGGTGAGAACGGCCACTTTATGCTCCCTGGTAATCGTCCGGGTGATGGATGTAATAGGTTAGGGTGTGAAGGGATTCAATGAGATAGACATTTTCAAGGACGACTCCCCGGGGGAGGACGAGATCCCGGATGGCAAAGTTCCAAATGCCTTTAATTCCGGCTTCGACGGCAATCTCGGCGATCTTTTGGGCGGGATCGCTGGGGGTCGTAATGGTGAGGATATCCAGTTTTTTCTCTTTGATCACCTTGGCTAGGTCGTCCGAGGAGGAGATTTCGATCCCCTGAAGGCTCTTTCCGACCTTTCTTTGATCCTGGTCAAAGAGGGCGGTAAGCTGGTAGTCTCCCTTGGTGAAGAGATTGGAATGGGCCAAGGCCTTTCCCATGTTTCCAATTCCAATGATGCCGACTCGCTGACTCCGGTCCATGCCAATAATGCGGGCAATCTGTAAACGAAGGGACTCGATATTGTAACCGTACCCCTGCTGGCCAAAGCCGCCGAAATGGTTAAGATCCTGGCGAATTTGGGAAGCCGTAAAGCCAGTGATTTTACTAAGCTTGGCCGAGGAGATCCGATCCTCCCCTTTTTCTTCGAGTTCAGTCAGGTACCGGTAGTACTTGGGCAGACGGCGGACGACAGCGCGGGAGATGCGGGGTTTCATCTTTTCCTCTTTTTCTCTGTTTTCTTTCATTTCCTTTTTTCCTTTAATCTCGTTTTGGAGGTGGCCTCCGGTGACGGCGGACTTTTTCTTCTTTTCATGGGTTCATTCCGGCCAGGGGCCGGGCTGATCCCGCAGGTGCCTGAAAAGAGAGCCGTTTTGGGGCCAATTTTTCAGGGCTTAAAGAATGGGGCCGAAAAGGCGGCAGACGGGCTCGGCGATCTTGAGGGTCAGC
>CAMYOR010000042.1 GCA_947278105.1 uncultured Tissierellia bacterium | reverse complement strand
GGAAACTTTGTTAAATTATTGGCGGAATGAAGGACTTTATTCCACCCCAATCGGCACTTTTCGGCGTTTGGGGTGGTATGAGAGTTCCACCCTAAATAGCACTTTTGTAGGTTTGGGGTGGGGTTTTTAGTGTTAAATTTTTAACAGATCGACGGCCATAGTCCTGCCCCGGCCCCGGCGGGGCCGGGGCAGGGCTCCTTAGCGAAATTACTCGTAGGCTACGAGCCTCTTTCTCAGCTGGAGAGCTCGTAGGCGATCTCGAAGAGGTCTTCGCGGAACCGGTGGGCGACGCGGACGGCTTCATCGATGGGCAGGGTGAAGATCTTTTTTCCATGGGTCCCGATGGCAAGGGAGGAGGATCCTTCGAGGAGGGCCTGGACGGCTTCATAGCCCATGGTGCAGGCCAAAATCCGGTCGGTCAGGCAGGGGCTTCCTCCCCTTTGCACATGGCCGAGGATGGTGATTCTGGTCTCTACGCCGGTGATCCTTTCAATTTCGTCTCGGAGGGTGTAGGGGTCGCCGACCCCTTCTGCTAAAACGACGATATGGTGGCGCTTGCCCCGGAGTTTTCCGCGGAGGATCCGGTCGGTAATGGCCTGGACGGAAATTTCATGCTCGGGAACGATGATGGACTCCGCTCCCCCGCCGAGGCCTGAGTAGAGGGCAATGTCCCCGCAGTCCCTTCCCATGACGACGACGATATTGGCCCGGGCATGGGAATCAGAGGTGTCCCGAAGGCGGCCAATCGATTCAATCACCGTCTCGCAGGCGGTGTGAAAGCCAATCGTATAGTCGGTGTAGCCCATGTCATTGTCAATGGTGCAGGGGATGGCGATCGTGCGAATGCCGCGCCGGTCCAGGGCTTCTGCCGCCTTGAAGGACCCGTCGCCGCCCATGATAACCAGGCCCTCGATTCCGTAGCGGCGAAGGATTGCGACGGCCTTTTTCTGCCCTTCCTTGGTTCTGAATTCTTCGGACCGGGCAGAGCCCAGGATGGTTCCGCCCTTTTGGATGATGTCGGCAACCGAAGACATATTCATTTCATAGATATCCCCCCGCATCAGGCCGTCCAGGCCGAAGCGGATCCCTTTAACCCGAAGGTCTCTGGCAAAGCCCGCCCGGGCAATGGACCGGATGCAGGCGTTCATACCGGGGGCATCCCCCCCGGAGCAGAGCATGGCGATGGTGTGCATTTTTCCTCCTTTTTTTGCCTATCGGACCACCACTTTTTCTTTGCCCAATAGAGCAGTAAGGTCCCGGATGAGGTCGGGGCCGGGTTCGACATTGTAGCGGGGGTCCATGCGGACCGACTTTTTTCGGTCGGAAAAGTAGAGGATCACAGAGTCGCTCCCGGGATGGGCCTGAAGGAGTTTTTTCACCTGATCATACTGGGCATGGTCCGAGGAATTCATCGAGAGAAAAAGAGTCTTTCGGGGAAGGTCCTCCCTCCCCGTGATATGGTCAGCGATCAGTTGAAGGGCCCCGTTTTGCTCCTGGAGATGGCCGGAAAAAAGAAGGGGAGCATCGGCCTTGAGGAGGGACTGGCTGGCCTGAAAAACGCTGGGAAAAATGACCGCTTCCATAGTCCCAAAGGAGTCCTCAAATTGGAGAAAGCACATCTTCTGGTTTTTCTTGGTCAGAAGATCTCGCCTCCCCCGGACAATGCCGGCCATCCGAACCCTCTTCCCATCGAGTCTTTCGGGATTTTCCTCATTTAAAAGGTCTTCCATGGAAAAAGTGACATAGGGGGCGAAGGTTTTCTCATAAGGAGAAAAGGGGTGGTCCGTCAGATAAATGCCCAAAACTTCCTTTTCATAGGCCAAAAACAGGGCCTTGGGATATTCCTGGACCTGAGGCTTTGCCCTGGCCGGCGGCTCAAGGAGCTGGAACATACTCATCTGCCCGGCGAGGTTCCTCCGCCTTTCCTGCTGGATGGAGTCCAGGGTCCCTTCCATCTCCTGCATGAGCTGGGACCGGTGGAGGCCAAAGTCATCAAAGGCACCGGCCTTGATCAGGGATTCCACAGCCTTTTTATTGAGGGCATTTTCATCGGCCTCCAGGGTTCTCTTAAAATAGTCCTCCAGGTCCTGGAAGGGGCCTCCCTTCTCCCTGGCCTTCACCGTTGCCATGACAATGGCGGTGCCCACATTTTTGACGGCATGGAGTCCATAGCGGATCCCCTTTTCTTCGACCGTAAAATCAGCGAAGGACCGGTTGACCGAGGGGCCGAAAAGGTCGACGCCCAGGCGGGCCGCTTCGCGGATATAGAGGGAAACCTTGTCGGAATCCCCCATGACGGAGGTCAGGAGGGCGGCGAAAAATTCCCGGGGATAGTAAACCTTGAGATAGGCCGTTTCCATGGCCACCCAGGCATAGGCGACGGAATGGGACTTGTTAAAGGCATATTTGGCAAATTCGATCATCTGATCGTAGATCTTGTTGGCTATGGGCTCGGGAATTCCTTTTTTCCGGCAGCCTTCGATTTCTACCTCTCCATTCGGCCCCTTTTTCCCATGGACAAAGATCTCCCGGTTTTCTTCCATCACCGCCATTTTCTTCTTCGACATGGCCCGGCGGAGGTTGTCGGCCCCGCCCAGGGAGTAGCCGGCCAAAAACTGGACAATCTGCATGACCTGTTCCTGGTAGACAATGACCCCGTAGGTATCTTTGAGGATGGGCTCGAGCAAGGGGTGGAGGTAGGAGACTTTTTCGGGATTATGGCGGGCCTCAACGTAGGTGGGAATCTGATCCATGGGGCCGGGGCGAAAGAGAGCGTTGGCGGCGACCAGGTCTTCAAAGCGGTCGGGCTTAAGGTCTTTGAGAAAGGACCGCATCCCGTTGGATTCAAATTGGAAGATGCCAATGGTTTCGGCCCGGGAAAAGAGGGCGAAAATACGGGGGTCCCGGAAATTGATCTGGGAAAGGTCCGGCTTTTTTCTGCCCGAATTTTCAATCATTTTCAGGGAATCGTCGATGACCGTCAGGGTCCGAAGGCCCAGAAAATCCATCTTCAGAAGGCCCAGCTCCTCCAGCTCCGTCATGTTGTACTGGGTGGTGATCTGGTCCCGGTTCCTGGAGAGAGGAACCAGGTGATCCACGGGTTCGGAGGCAATCAGGACCCCGGCGGCGTGGGTGGAGGTGTGCCGGGGCATCCCCTCCACGGCTTCGGCCAGGTCGATCAGCTTTTTGTTTTCTTGGGATTCCTCATAGATTTTCTTAAAGTCGGGATCTTCCTCCCTGGCCTCTTTCAGGGTGATTTTCAGGCGGTTGGGGACGGCTTTGGCAATCCGGTCCACCCGGCCCAGGGGGATATCCAGGACCCTTCCCACGTCACGGATGGCGTTTTTTGCGGCCATGGTCCCAAAGGTCACGATCTGGGCGACCGAGTCTTCCCCATATTTTTCCTTGACATAGGCGATGACCTCCTCCCGGCGGACATAGTCAAAGTCGATGTCGATATCGGGCATGGAAACCCGGTCGGGGTTTAGGAAGCGTTCAAAAAGAAGTCCGTATTGGAGGGGGTCAATTTCGGTGATTTGCAGGGCATAGGAGACGATGGATCCGGCGGCGGACCCTCGGCCAGGGCCGACGGAGATGGCATTCTTTTTTGCGAATCGGACAAAATCCCAGACGATCAAAAAATAATCGACATAGCCCATTTTTTCGATGACCGAAAGCTCATGGGCGGCCCGGGCCTTGGCGGTTTGATAGAGGATTTTGGCCTCTTCGCCCGGGCCCTTGGGCTTGTAGCGAAGGTCGATGCCTTCTTCGACCAGGCTCTTTAAATAATGGGCGTTGGTCTCCCCTTCCGGCAGGTCAAAATGCGGAAGGTGGAGCTGGTGAAAGGCAATCTCCACCTGGCAGCGGCGGGCGATTTTTTCGGTGTTTTCCAGGGCCTCGGGATGGTCAGGGAAAAGGGCTTTCATCTCCTTAGGACTTTTCAGATAAAAGTCCTGGGAAGGAAAGCGCATCCGGTTTTCCTCGCTGAGGGTTTTTCCCGTCTGAATGCAGAGGAGGATGTCATGGGCCAGGGAATCCTCTTCCCGCAGGTAATGGCAGTCGTTTGTGGCCACCAGGCCAATGCCGGTTTCCTGGTGGATCTTTTCCAGGGCCCGGAGGACAATTTTTTCTTCCCGGATCCCATGATCCTGGATTTCCAAAAAATAGTTGTCCGGGCCGAAGATCGCCCGGTATTCTTCTGCTGAAGCCCGGGCCTCTTCATAGGAGGATTCAAGGACTTTTTTGGCCGGTTCCCCGGAAAGGCAGGCGGAAAGGGCGATCAGGCCCGGATGAAAGTTTTTCAGAACCTCCTTGTCCACATGGGGACGGCCATGGTGGAAGCCATCGACATAGCCGCTGGAGACGATCCGGATCAGGTTCTGGTAGCCCTGGTTATTTTCGGCCAATAGGACCAGGTGGTAGGCGGTCCGATCGGAAAAGTTTTTCTGATCCGGGGAAACGTAGATCTCGCATCCCAGGACCGGGTGGATCCCTGCGGCCCGGGCGGCCTTGTAAAATTGGAGGACGCCGAACATATTGCCATGGTCCGTAATGGCGCAGGAATCCATGCCCAGGTCCTTTAAAAGGGGCATGAGCTCATCCATTTTGCAGAAGCCGTCCAGGAGGCTATAGGGGGTATGAAGGTGGAGGTGGGTAAAGGGCAAGGTTTTTCCTTTCCAGGGACCATGGCCAGGCGGTTTTCCCGCTATTGGCCTTGGCGAAATAAGGAGAATCAGGTTCTTTTTGTCATTTCATGCTTGCAGTGGGGGCAGCGGACCCGGATTTTTCCCTTTCCCTTGGGGACCCGAAGCTCGGCCCCGCAGGAGGGACAGGGAAAGTAGGCGAAGCCATTTTCTCCGAAAATCCGCCTTTTCTCCCGGCGAAGGGTCTTTCGTATGGAACCGGTCAGGTGGAGGAATTTTTCATTTTCCATGGCCCTTGGTCGGAGGTTGGTGGAAAGCATCCGAAAGAAGCTTAGAATCACGGTGGCCCAGAGGAGAATCGACCAGAGGGACCGATCATCCAGCCAGCTGAGAATCAAAAAGCCCAGGGAAAGGACCATGAGAAAGTGGTTGAGCGTATCGGTCCCATACCTTCCCTCCATAAAGCGGTCAAATTTTTCTTTCAAGGGAATTCCTTTCTGTCAGGCCTCTTCTTTTCCAGCCATTTGGGGGAGAATTTTGGAAATGTCTCCGTGGATCACGTAGTCGGCTTGGGCATCGGCCGGAGTCGGTTCATAGTTTACCAGGATCAGTTCATTTCCCCGGTAGTAGTCAATCAGGCCGGCGGCCGGATAAACGACTAGGGAGGATCCGCCCACGATCAGGGTCCGGCATTTTTCTATGGCCCGAATAGCAGCCTGAAATTCCTCCTGGGGAAGCATTTCTCCGTAGAGGGTAACAGCGGCCCTCATGGGCTGGCCACACTTGGGGCAGGGAAACCGACCCTTGCCCGCCATAAATTCTTCGGTCGGGACCGTGGCTCCGCAGTGGGGGCAGTAGATGTCGTGCATATTGCCATGGACCTCATAGACGGTCTTGGAACCGGCTCTTTGGTGGAGGCCGTCGATATTTTGGGTGACGATGGCCTTGAGCTTCCCCTCCCTTTCCCATTCGGCCAGCTGAAGGTGGGCGCCGGAGGGAGAAACCTGATAGGACCGCCAGCATTCGCGGGTAAAGTCCGCAAAGCCGTCGGGGTCAGAGACGCAAAATTCATGGGAAAAATAGTATTCGGGCGGGTAGGGCCGGTTGGTCTTCTGATGGTAGAGGCCGTTGGGCGAGCGGAAGTCCGGGATGCCGGAAGCGGTCGAGACGCCAGCGCCGCCGAAAAAAACAATATTGTCTGTTTCTTGAATGATCTTTTGAACCTCTTTCATCGTGTCTTCAGGATGGGACATTTTTGCCTCCTTTGCGTGTGATTTGGTTCACGATTCGGTTTGGGATTTTTTGGATGGGACAATTTTGCCCATTTTGCGTGTGATTTGGTTCACGATTCGGTTTGGGATTTTTTGGATGGGACAATTTTGCCCATTTTGCGTGTGATTTGGTTCACGGTTCGGTTTGGGATTTTTTTGGATGGGACATTTTTGCCTATTTTGCGTGTGATTTGGTTCACGGTTCGGTTTCAGGATTGTCGGTTACAATTTGAACTCCGGCCGAGGCGCCCAGGCGGGATGCGCCGGCCTCTATCATTGCCAGGGCTTCTTCTTTTGTGTGAATTCCGCCGGAGGCCTTGACCTGGGCCAGGTTTCCCACGGTCTCCTTCATCAGGCGAACATCTTCTACGGTGGCTCCCCCAGTGGAAAAGCCCGTGGAGGTTTTGACGAAGTCGGCTCCCCCTTCCACGGCGAGCTTACAGGCCCGGATGATTTCTTCCCGGGTCAAAAGGCAGCATTCGAGGATGACTTTCAGAATCGCCTTCTCTCCGCAGCCCTGGCGAACGGACCGGATATCCTTGAGGACTTCTTTGTCATGGCCGGATTTAAGCCAGCCGATATTGATGACCATGTCGATTTCTTCAGCTCCCTGGTGGATGGCGTCGATGGCTTCAAAAACCTTTGATGCCGTGGACATGGCCCCCAGGGGAAAGCCGACCACGCAGCAGGTTTTCACGCCGGATCCGGCCAGTTCCTTATGGACCAGGGCGGCGTAAGAGCTGTTGACGCAGCAGGAGGCGAAATGGTAGTGGCGGGCCTCCTGGCAGAGGCGGATGATTTGATCCGGACTTGCTTCGGGCTTTAAAAGGGTGTGATCAATGTATGAGCTTAAGTCTTGGGCTTTCATAGGTTCCTTTCTGTGTCCGGCTTTCCCAGAAGCCGGGCCATATTTTTCTTGTAAAATTCAACCCCGGGCTGGTTAAAGGGATTGACCCCCAAAAGATAGGCGGATATGCCGACAGAGGCTTCAAAAAAGTAGAGAAGCTCCCCGATGCTTTCGGGGGAAAGGTCTTCCAGGGTCAAAAGAATCGTAGGAACGCCCCCGTCCTGGTGGGCTTTCATGGTGCCGAGGAGGGCTTTTTCGTTGACCTCGTGAAGGCTCTTTCCTTCCAGGTAATTGAGCTGGTCGAGGTTGGCGGCCTCATAGGGAATCAAAAGATCTCTTGGGGGCTTTTCCACCCAGAGGAAGGTCTCCATGTGGTTGGGGGGACCCTCTTGGATCCACTGGCCCAGGGAGTGGAGGTCGGTGGTGTTGGAGGCCGAAGCGGGAAAAAGGCCCTTGCCTTCTTTTCCTTCGGATTCTCCGAAAAGCTGCTTCCACCATTCCTGAAGGAAGCGGAGCCGGGGCTCGAAGGTGGCCAAAATTTCAATTTCGATCCCCCGGCGGCCCAAAAGGTTCCGGCAGCTGGCGTAAGCAAGGGCCGGATTCTTTTCAAGGTCCATGGAAAGGTAGGTCTCCCTGCCCTTTGCCGCTCCTGCCATCAGTTTTTCTATGTCCACTCTCCCGACGGCCAGGGGAAGGAGGCCCACCGCCGTAAGGACGGTAAATCTTCCGCCGATGGCCTCGGGGATCAGGAACTGTTCATAGCCCTGGTCATCGGCCAGGGTCTTGAGGGCGCCCTTTTCCCCGTCGGTGGTAACGAAAATTCTCTTTTTCGCTAGGTCCCTTCCCACCTGATCTTCCAGGAGATTTCGAAGGAGGCGGAAGGCGATCCCCGTTTCGGTGGTGGTGCCGGATTTGGAAATGACGTTGATCGCAAAGGGCTTCTCTTTCAGATAATCCAAGAGGTCCGCGGTTTCGGCTGAAGAAAGGTGGCAGCCGGCGAAGATGAGTTCGGGGCCTTTTTTTTCATAAGGATTTCTCAGGGCTTCATAAACGGCCCGGGCCCCCAGGTAGGAGCCCCCGATTCCAATGACCACGAAAACTTCGACTTCTTCTTGGAGCTTACGGGCGGCCTGTTGAATCCGGCGAAATTCGTTTCGGTCATAGGCCCGGGGAAGGTCAATCC
>CAMYOR010000041.1 GCA_947278105.1 uncultured Tissierellia bacterium | reverse complement strand
CTACACCTCTCTATTCGTCGGCAGCGTCAGATGTGTATAAGAGACAGAGATAGGTCAGGCCCAACTGTTCTTGGAGCTCGACGAACATATTTAAAACCTGGGCCTGGATAGAAACATCCAACGCGCTGACCGGCTCGTCGCAGACGATAAAGGAGGGATCCATCGCCAAAGAGCGGGCAATGCCGATCCGCTGACGCTGGCCTCCGGAAAATTCATGGGCATAGCGGGCGGCGTGCTCGGAATTTAAACCCACCCGGTCCATCAGTTCCAAAATTCGGTCCCGCCTCTCTTTTTCAGAGGAAAACCGGTTGGAAATATCCAGGGGTTCGCCAATAATGTCTGCAACGGTCATCCGTGGATCCAAGGAAGAATAGGGATCCTGAAAGACAATGGAGGCCTGGCTACGAAATTTTTTCACATCCTCTTTCGTTTTGATTGGCTGGCCCTTAAAGATAACTTCTCCGGAAGTAGGCTCATAAAGGTGAAGAATCGTCCGGCCGCAGGTTGTTTTTCCGCAGCCCGACTCTCCCACAAGGCCCAGGGTCTGACCCGACTCAATGTCAAAGGAAACATCATTGACCGCCTTGAGCGGCTTTGTTTTCAACGGACCTACATTAATATCAAAGTACTTTTTTAAATGCTTTACCTGGAGTAAAGGAGTTTTCAGGCTCTTTGCGTCTTCAGTCATTATTAGTTCTCCTTTTCTCTGGAATCTGTCATTTCTTCGGGCTCTTCCACGGGCATCTCGGCGCCGCTCATGGCTCTTTCTTTAACATTCACCCAGCAGGAGGCCCGATGATCCTTGTTAATGTCCATGGATGCCGGCTTTTCGTGGATGCAAATTTTCATCGCGTTGCCGCACCGGGGGGCAAAGGCACAGCCCTTTGGCATATTCAAAAGGTCAATCGGCGTTCCCGTAATGGGGTGTAGCTTTTGCCCTTTGGTGTCCATGGTGGGAATTGACCGGAGAAGGCCCCGGGTGTATTCGTGACGGGGATTGTAGAAAATTTCTTCGGCGGTTCCTCGCTCACAGTAGGCACCCGCATACATGACGACGATCTCATCACAAATCTGAGCGACGACCCCCAGGTCGTGGGTAATCATGATAATGGCCATTCCCAGCTTATCTTGCAAGTCCTTCATCAGCTCCAGGATCTGAGCCTGGATAGTTACATCCAAGGCCGTTGTCGGCTCGTCTGCGATCAGGATGTCCGGCTCGCAGGCCAGGGCCATGGCGATCATCACACGCTGTCTCATTCCGCCGGAAAACTCAAAGGGATACTGTTTCATCCGCTTTTCCGGCTCGTTCATATTGACCATCTTCAACATTTCGACGGCCCGGTCAAAGGCCTGTTCCTTGTTGCGGTCGGTATGAAGGAGGATGGCTTCCATGAGCTGGTGGCCGATGGTATAGGTCGGATTCAGGGAGGTCATGGGGTCCTGGAAAATAATAGAGATTTTATTGCCCCGGATATCCTTCATGACTTCTTCGCCAGCACCAATCAGTTCCTGGTTATCAAGTTTGATGGATCCGGAAACAATCTTTCCGCCTGGGGCAAGGATTTGAAGGATGGAATAAGCGGTTACCGATTTTCCCGATCCTGATTCCCCTACAATCCCAAGGGCTTTGCCACGGTCAAGCTTAAAGGAAACGCCGTTAACTGCCTTCACTTCTCCTGCGTCGGTAAAAAAGGAGGTATGTAAATCATTGACTTCTAAAAGGGTCATCGCTTCGCTCCTTAACTATTGAGCTTCGGGTCAAAGGCATCGCGCAGGCCGTCGCCGAAGAGGTTCAGTGAAAGGACAATGAGAGAAATTACCAAGGCCGGAATGACCATGCGGTAAGCATAAGAATCCAGGCCATTAAGGGCATCACTGGCAAGAGAGCCCAAAGAGGGCATTGGGGCGTTGACGCCCAGGCCGAGGAAGCTTAGGTAGGACTCAGTGAAAATTGCACTGGGGATTTGAAGGGCCGTGGAAATGATAATGACGGAAATGCAGTTCGGCAGAAGGTGCTTGCGAATGATCCAGCCGGGACGGGCATCCATTGATTCGGCGGCTAAAACATATTCCTGCTCCCGAAGGGAGAGGATCTGACCTCGAATTAGCCGGGCCATGGAAGCCCAATAAAGAAGGGCAAAAATGATAAATAAGGAAAGGATATTGGAACCGATTTTTGCAAGAACCGTTCCATCCAGCTTGTTGCCAAAGACGGCTTTAAACACAGAGGCCAGTAAAATAACCATAACCATGTCCGGCAAAGAGTAAATGATATCGACAATTCTCATGATAATCAGGTCCACCTTGCCTCCAAAATAACCGGCTGTCGACCCGACAATCAGTCCGATCACAAGAACAATCAGGGAAGCAAAGAATCCGACGGCCAGGGAGATCCGGGTCCCGTAGGTCACCCGGATAAAATAGTCCCGACCCTGGGAATCCGTTCCAAAGACATGGGGAAAGACGTGCTCCCCATTTTCTCTTTTTGTCTGTTCAGTAGACCCGTATTCAAAGGGGGTTAGGTTGGCATAGGTGGGATCGACCGGACGGCCGGGAGTGATCCCCAGCTGCTGTTCATAAGAATAAGGCCAGATGAAAGGAAGGATGATTGCCGAAAGAGCAATGATCACAATAATGTAAAAGGAAACCAGGGCCACCTTGTCTTTTTTTAAACGCTTGACCCCATCCTTAAAGAAGGTCGTAGAGGGGCGCTGTTTGACCATATAGGCTTTTTCTTCTTCCGATGCCGGCAAAAACTGATCGACATCCACCTGCAAGTTAAAGGGAACTTTGTTCTTTTCCATATCCTTGCTCCTACTCTAAAGATATTCTTGGATCGGCGACAGTGTAGAGGATGTCACTGATCAGGTTCATCACAACAATCAAACTGGCAAGGACAATCGTCGTTCCCATCACTAAAGTGTAATCTCGTCCAGTAATGGAGTTGACAAAGGACCTCCCGATTCCCGGAACGGCGAAGATTTTTTCGACAACAATCGAACCGGTGACAATGTAGGCCAGCATGGGGCCAAAGTAAGTAATGACCGGTATCAGGGAGTTCTTTAAGGCATGATGGAAAATGATATTGCGGTCGGATACGCCCTTGGCTTTTGCCGTGCGGATGTAATCCTGATCCAGTTCATCAAGCATGGAAGAGCGGATCAGACGGGTGATATATGCCATTGGATAAAGGGAAAGGGTGATCACCGGCAAGATAAGGCCGGCAGCCGTCGTGCCATTGGCCGGGAAGATTTGCAGCTTTACACAAAGAAGGGTCAGAAGAAGGGAGCCCATGATAAAAGAAGGCATAGAAACGAATGCCGTGGTAATGACCATAATGACCTTATCAATGGTGTGATTTCTTTTCACCGCCGCCGTGGCGCCCAGGGGGACGCCAATGATTAAAGCCAGAAAAGCAGCGGTAATGCCCAGCTTAATGGAGGTCCGCATACCGTCTTGGATGATGTCCGATACCATCCGGCCTCTTTGCTTAATTGATGGGCCAAATTCACCGTGAACGGCTCCTTTAAGATAGGTTGTATATTGTTCAAAAAGAGGCTTGTCCAAGCCGTATTGGGCCTTAAGCTGGGCCTCGGCTTCCTTGGTAATCGCTTTTTCTGCTAGGAAGGGGCCGCCGGGGATCATGTGCATCGTGAAAAAGGTGATTGTGACAACCACCCATACCGTGACAAGCGCTAGCAAAATGCGCTTAATAATATAAAATATTGTTTTCGTATTCATGAATCTTCCTTCTTACCTTACCGATTTCGGTCTGCCAGAAAAGGTCTGAGCGAAGTGGGCGCCACCCGAAAGGCCATAGGAAAAGTCGAACTTTCCTATTCACAGGTGGTTAAATATATAAAAAGATCATACGTCAAATTCCCTGTAAACACAAACAAAAGAATTTTCACCCTCTCCCTCATGTTGTACTTGTATTTTATTTTACCATGGACTTTAGTTCAGTGCAGTAGAAAAGCATCAAAGTTTTGCCCGTTTTCCTGCCTTCAAATTTGACCAGCCTTTGGGAAGAAGGCTGAATGGGGGCTAGATGAGGGCGCCCGCCTTTAATATGGAAATGAAAAGAAAAAGCGTGAAGGAGCAAAGGGCCGTTGTAAAAAGAAGGATCTGACCGGCTAAGGGGCCTTCTTTTCCCATGGCATCAGCCATAGCGTAGGAGGAAACTGAACAGGGGCCGGCTAGAAAGGCGAGTAGACTAACCATTGGCTCTCCGTGAAAGCCCAGGACTGCCGCAAGGCTGAGGAAAATCCCCGGGGCCAGCAGGAGGCGGGTAAAGACCGCCGGCAAAAGCAGCTTCTTATAGGCTTTGCTCTGCTGGAAGGAAAAGCCTGCTCCCAGACCCACCAGAGCCAAGGGCGTTGCCACTTGCGCAAGGCTTTTAAGCCCTGTTTTTAGGGGGCCTTCAATAGGAATGCCCAAGGCCCGGACCAGGCCTCCCAAAAAGATCGCGTCAATCAGAGGATTTCGGATGATTTTCCAAAAAAGCTCCTTCCGGTTTACTGTCCCTTCTCCATAGTAAGAAAGAATAAAGACGGAAATCAGGTTAAAGGCAGGGATCAAAATTCCGATCACGGCCTCCGTGATCCCCGTTCCCTTCCCCTGCAAAAGAGCTTCGGTTAAAGCAACCCCGAATAAGGCCAGATTTGACCGGTAGGCATCCTGGACCATGACTCCCTTCTGATCGGGGCTGATCTCCTTTTTTGCATAAAAAGCCCAGGCCAGAAAAAAGGTGAGAAGCAAAGAGGCCAGGGCAAAGACGATGGTCCGAAGAGCTTCGCCCACCGAAGGGCTGGCCGTCGCTGAGGACAGAAAAAGGCTCACCGGCAAAAAGAGCTGAAAAACCAGCCGATTGATCTTGGAGGGCCCTTCCGGGCCAATGATTTTCATCTTTCGGCAGGCCATCCCCGCCAACATATACAAGAGGAAAGGAAAGATGATTTCAAAAGAAAAAATCAAGGCATTCATATCTACTCATTTCAAGCTTACTCACTTGCTTTATCAAAAACGCTCTCTGAAAAAGGCATAGCCCCGCAAGCCGCTAAAAGCAGCTTGCGGAGCTGTTTTCACTCAAAAATCACACCTATTCTTTTTCTTTTAGCTTTTCCAGCTGCTGGCCCAAGGCATCAAGTTTCTTATGCATGGTATCGGAATGACCGGGACGAACATCCGCCTTTAAGACCAGGCCGGTGCGGTAGCCCTGGTCTGCCAGAACCATGACCGCATCTTTTACTACCTTCATCACATCGTCCCATTCCCCTTCAATCTCGGTGAACATGGCGTTTGTCCGATTCGGAAGGCCGGAATCTTCAATAACCTTGACGGCCTGGGCGACATAGGGAGAAAGTTTGTCGCCAACCCCTGAGGGAGAAATTGAAATTGCCACTAAAACGTTCATACTGCCTCCTTGTATTCAATTCTTCTATGGCTTTTCACCAATCTGCTAAATAGGATCCTTTTTCATTATAAGACAAAAGCTCCTCGGGAGAAGGCATCGCAAAGAGAAAATCATCCTTGCAATATAATATGTTTATTATATAATATAATTGTAATATAAGGAGAATCTTATGAATCTGACTCGTGAACATCAGCAGCAAATGCGGGAGGCCGCTGACCTCCTAAAGGCCATGGCAAATCCTGTCCGTCTCTGCTTGTTAAACAAAATCGTTGAAGAGGGGCCGACCAATGTCAAGAGCATTGGCGCCTGCATGGACGTCTCTCAGCCGAATCTCTCCCAGCACCTGAGGAGGCTGAAAGATCAGGGCATTGTCGAAAGCAAAAGGGTGCAGAATCAAATTTTTTATTCTTGTGAAAGAGAAGATGTGAGAAGAATCTTAAAAACATTAAAAGAGGTGAGCAAATGAAAATCTTAATCGTTGGCGGCGTTGCCGGCGGAGCAACCGCTCTGGCAAGGATGCGAAGGCTGGATGAAGATGCGCAGATTATTCTTTTCGAAAGGGGAAAATACATCTCCTATGCCAACTGCGGACTTCCCTATTATATCGGCGGAACCATTCCCCGGAGGGAGGCTCTCCTGGTCTCGGACAAGGAAACTATCGAAGCAAAATACCATGCTGAAATTCGAGACCAGCAGGAAGTCACGAAAATTAACCGGCTCCGCAAAATCGTCGAAGTCAAAAATAAAGTCACGGGAGAAACCTACGAAGAATCCTATGACAAGATTCTTTTAGCAACTGGTTCTCATCCCTTTGTCCCCGAGGCTGAGGGCATCGACTCCGAAAACGTCTTTACCCTCTGGACCATCCCCGATGCGGATAAGATCAAGGCCTATATCGAAGAGCAAAAGGTCAGAAAGGCCGTCGTGATCGGCGGGGGCTTTATCGGACTGGAAATGGCAGAAAATCTTGTCGATCGAGGCATTGAGACGACCATCGTCGAAATGGCGGACCAGGTCATGCCCCCCTTGGACAAGGATATGGCCAAGATGGTCGAAAATCACCTGGCCAATAAGGGAGTCCGCCTCTTACTGGGAGAGGGCTTTAAGGCAGTCAAAGAGGGCGGCAAAAAGGTCCTTCTTAATTCTGGAAAAGAGCTTGATGCCGATATGGTTCTCCTTTCCATTGGCCTTCGCCCCAACTCAAAGCTGGCAGAGGACTGCGGGCTGGACCTCAATGCCAAGGGATATATCCAGCTGAACGATAAAATGCAGACCTCCGATCCCAATATCTACGCCATTGGAGACGTGGCCGCAGCCAAAGAGTTTTTAACCGGAGAAGAAATCATGGTCCAGCTGGCTGGTCCAACCAACCGCCAGGCCCGGGAGATTTCTTCGAATATTACAGAAAAAGGAAGCGAAGAATATATCGGCACCCTGGCCACCTCTGCGGCAAAGGTCTTTGACCTGACCGTTGCCTCAACCGGAATGAGTGAAAAGGTCCTGCACCGGGCCGGGAAGCTCTTCCGGAAGGACTACCTCACCGCCATCGTCCACCCCATGAGTCATGTCGGCTACTATCCCGGCGCCGGTCAGATGACCATAAAGCTTATCTTCGACTTGGACGGCAAGGTCCTGGGCGCTCAAATCGTGGGCTACCAGGGGGTTGACAAGCGCATTGACACCATTTCTACTGCCATTCACTTCCATGGGACCGTGGACGATCTTAGCCGGATGGAGCTGGCCTATGCTCCGCCCTATTCTTCGGCCAAAGACCCGGTGAATTTCGCCGGCTTTGTCGCCCGAAATATGCTCGAAGGCCTAACCGATGTCCTCACCTTTGAGGAATGGGAAAAAGATCCCCAAGCCTACACCCTCATTGATGTCCGGGAGAAGCCGGAGGTTGCTGCCGGAATGCTTCCCGGTGCGGTAAACATTCCCTTAAGTTCTTTCCGCCAGCATATCGACGATCTTGATCCCCAAAAAAATTACTTGGTCTACTGTGCGGTCGGGATCCGCGGTTACATTGCTGAAAGAATCCTCAAGCAGAAGGGCTTCCATGCGAAAAACCTCCAGGGGGGATACAAGAGCGCCATGGAGATGACCGCTGATATTTCTCCCCATCTCCCTCCCCATGGTCCGAAAAAGGAGCCCTCAGGCTCGGATGAAAAGCCCGCTCCTGCTGATCCCTCCCAGGATGGCGCCGATGCTAAGGTAGAAATCCTCGATGTCTGCGGGATGTCCTGCCCCGGCCCCATTGTCCAGGTTAACAAGGCCATGGGCAGCTTAAAAAATGGACAGGTTCTTGAGGTGACGGCCACCGATCCGGGTTTTGCCCGAGACATTGACGCCTGGGCGAAAAACACCGGAAATACCCTCCTTGACCAATGGGAAGGCGGAGGAAAATTTACCGCTCGCCTGAGGAAGGGCCAAGGAAACGCCCCTTCTTTTCCTCAGGGGGACGATAAGACCGCCCCGCCCCCTTCCTTCTGTCCGGCAAGCAAAAAAAAGACCATGATTGTCTTTGACGGGGACCTGGATAAGGCTATTGCCGCCTTTATCATTGCCAATGGGGCCGCCGCCATGGGAAACCAGGTCCATATG
>CAMYOR010000040.1 GCA_947278105.1 uncultured Tissierellia bacterium | reverse complement strand
TCATCGACCTCGCAGTAGTAATCAATGTCGTCTTTGGTGAGAAAGCCTTCCATGGGATAGACAAAGGGCATATTTTTATTGAACTGGACCATGACCGTTTTAAATTTCTCGACCGTTTCCCGGTCGATGGGATTAACGCCCAGGCTGATCCGGCCCTTTTCATCGGGGGGCGCGGCCTGAAGCATGATAATGTTGCATTTTTCATCCTCCACGAGAACCCGGGGAATCCGGTTTAAATGGATGATCCGGGGGTCCAGGGTGGTCCCAAAGTCCATGAGCTTGGCTTCAATCGGGCTCATAAAATTCGTTTTGACGGTGAAGGACTTTTTGGCCGGCCCCGCCAAAAACTTGGCGGGTTTCACGAGAAGGGAAATATTCATATCCACATTTTCCAGTTCATTGCGCCTCTGATACAGGGCCTCATAGAGGGCATAGGGATTGCCATTGGCCAGGGTCGAAGCGATGCGATCTCCGGATTTAATATGGGAAACCAGCTCTTCCGGGCTACCCTTTTGGAATTTTCTTTTCATAAAAATGCCTTTCTATCCAACGGTCTTCTTGAAATATCGTTTCTAAGCGGTCTGTTTAAGCAAGCTATTTTGCACTAAAAAGGGGATTGGCTAGTTTTGAATGATTATACGAATTTTTGCCCTTCCTCCTTCTCCGATCGGAGGGGGTGGGCAAATTTCCCTCCCTCTCCATTTCCCATCCTTTCTTTTATGATATCGGTTTGGGCGGGATGGATCAAAATAAGGTCAATCAATCCGGGATGGGAAACTTTTTAACTGTGACGGATTCACAATTTTTTCAATCCTCCATAATTGCTTCAAAATCAATAAGAAAATCTCAAGAAAATACGATTTTGTAGATAAATATTTAATAAATTTTGAGATTTTCGTTGAAATTGAAGTGCATTTCCCTTAGAATAAAAAACGATTTCACGGGGGCCCCGGAGCCTAAAAAAACCTGGGAAAAGGGGAAGGTGGCCGATTTCACATGAATCGGTCGGCAAATTGCCAGGTCCGGGGCCGGCCGAGGAGCCGAAAAAGCATGGCAAAAGGGGGGGTCGCCGATTTCACATGAATCGGTCGGCGAATTGCCAGGTTCAGGGCCGGCCGAGGAGCCGAAAAAGCATGGCAAAAGGGCGAGGTGGCGAATTGCCATGAATCGGTCGGCGAATTGCCAGGTTCAGGGCCGGCCGGGGAGCCGAAAAAGCATGGCAAAAGGGGGGGTCGCCGATTTCACATGAATCGGTCGGCGAATTGCCAGGTCCGTGCTCGGCCGAAGAGCCGGCCCGGGGCCTGAAAAAACCTGGGAAAAGGGGGAGGCCGCCGATTTCCCATGAATAAGGTTGGCGTTTTGTGCGAAGAAAGGTTGATCTTACTATGAAAAATTTAGAGAAGAAGGAAAACCAGCTTCAGGACTATATTGAGGAGAATCCCTTTATTCTTACGAAGGATGCCGTTTATCTGATTCTTCGCAAGAAGCTTCTCAAGGACCAGTTTCCCAGCGGGAAGAGGATTAATGTCAGCCTTCTTTCGGACCAGCTTAAGGTTTCCCGAACTCCGATCTGCAATGCCTTAGACACCCTGGAAAAGAGGGGACTGGTTTACCGGAAGGATGGCAAACCGGGTTATTTCCCCTTTGAAGCGACCCGGGATAATATTGAGGATTTGTTTTACGCCCGTAAGGTGATCGAGGGCCATGCGACCTTTTTATTTACCCTCCACCGGAAGGATGCGGACCTGAATATGCTTAGGGACCTGGCCATGGACTTTAAAAGGTGCTTTACGGAGGGGGATTTTTCTCATTTTGATGAAATTGATATGGGCTTTCACCATGAAATCGTCCGATCCTGCAAGAATCATTATCTGAGGGCCATGTATGAGTCCATCAATGACACCACCCGCTTTATTGAATCTCGGATGCGAAATATCCTGATGGCGCAGAATTTCGGCAATAAGATCGGCTCCTTCAGCCTCCAGCACGTCAATATTTACTATGCTATTAAAATGGGCTTTGCAAGCCTGGCCATGCAGGCTTCGGACTCCCACATTGATTCCTGTGTCGATTTTATCCGGAGGTATTACGATGACTATTGATGATCTCTTAAAGGCTCATGATTCCTATGTTCTGGTCGGCCAGGGCGGGTCAGGAAAGAGCGAGATGGCCCTATATCTCTGTTCCCGCCTTCCTCAGGGGGGAAAGTTTTTGGACCTTGACCAGACCAAGGCGGTTTTTCGCAGCCGGACCTATGCGCGGGAAAATCCGAACTTTGAGGTGATTTCGGGCCTTCAGTTTATGGATGCGCCGACGGTTCCCTTCCAGTTCCGGGATGCCATCCTCCATCACGAGGAGGGAAAAAAGACCATCATTGACCTTCCCGCCGATCAAAAGGGCCTCCTTATTTTAGGTCAGGTCCTGGAGGACTTAAAAAAAGAGAAGGCCTGCGTCTTTTTCCTCTATAATCCTTACCGGAACCCGATGAACATGAAATCGGTCCTCCTTCGCCAATTGGAGGCGGTTGAAGCCTTTCTTCCGGGCCTTCGCCTTTATCTGATTCTTAATCCCACCCTGGGCCTGACCCGGACCCGGCGGGAGGATGTGGAGGAGGGAGTCCGAAGGGTCGAAGATGCCCTGGAAGGGTCCCCCTACTTTCCGGCTTTTGTCCTGGCGGATGAAAAGCTGGGCCTTAGCGGTGGCAATTACTTGCCCATCCAGGTACATTTCAACCAGGGAAATAAGGAGTTCCTGGACCAGTAGTGCCCCGGCTGGGCCCCGAGGGGGCCGAGCCGGGGCGGGCCCCTGAGCTTGCGGGCTGCGCCGGCGGGGCGGGGGCCTGAGCCTGAGCTTGCGGGCGGGCCCGGCCAGGTGAGTGTCTGAGTTTGCGGCCCCTGCTGGGCGGCTGGGGCCTGCGGGTGGCCTCCCCTGGCCGGGTTTGGACCGCTGCCGCAGAAGAAGCTTTGATATTGTCCGAGAAAATTAGAAAGAAGGAAAAATGGCCATATTTGATTGTCGTTTCCGGTCTCCATTAATGGGGAGGGATATGCCTTTTATGCTAGTGGTCCCCCATGAAGGGTCCCCCTATAAAATTCCGGGTCTTGCGCCCAAGCTAGTTTTCTGCCTCCATGGGATCGGGGGCGATTACCGGGAATGCGCTTCCAAGCTTCCGCTGGAGCTGGTTTCCACCACTTTTAACCTGACCTTTGTCCTCCCCCAGGGGGACCGGTCTTTCTTTTTAAATGGCTTTTATCCCTATGAGGACGCCATTGTCCAAGATCTGGTTCCCTATCTGACCTCCCACTTTATCCTGCCCGAAAGAAAGGATTGGATGGTCATGGGGATTTCCATGGGGGGCTATGGGGCCATGTCCCTGATTTCCAAGCATCCTGACCTCTTTCATAAGGCCTGCTGCCTTTCTCCCTGCCTGGATTACCAGCAAATCCTCTCCATGGCCATGGATGAAAAAAATCGATGCGGCCATGAGGAGCTTTTGGCCAATTACTATATTAAAGAAAGAGAGTACAGCGACCCTGGGTTCTTTAAGTTTGAGGGGGGGCCGGAGATTATGATCGCCTGCGGGACGGAGGATCCCTTCTATCCGGGTTGCCTTACCTATGAGAAAAAGCTTCGGGAGGAGGGAGTCTCCGTCCAGAGTTTATATAAGAAGGGCAGCCATAACTGGTTCTTCTGGAATAAGAGAATGGTTGAGGCGGGCCAGTTCCTCCAGGGCCTGCCGATTGGAAGAGGGTAAGGGGCGGAGGGATCCTTCTCAATCCCGTCCCGGCCGGAGGCCGGGACACCTTATCTTCACCTCGCCGGCCGGCTTGCCCATCCGCCGCCAGGCGCCCAATGTCCCTAGATTCGCCATCTCGAACCTCGCTCGAAAGTATCCTAGCTCCGGGGTCCTTCAACTCCGCCCTCCGCTCCCTCATCGCCGCCGCTCCGGGGAAAATGGCAAACCTGGGTTTTAGTCGGAGTGGCGGCTCCAGTGGAAAAGGCGAAAACAGGATTAAGTCGGAGTGGCGGGGGAAATTCTGTTAAAGATTTATCAAAAATCTCCCTCCACTCCACCCCAAATGCCGAAAAGTGCCATTTGGGGTGGAACTCCTATTCCACCCTAAACCCACGAAAACGCAGATTGGGGTGGAGTGGGGGATTTTATGTTGGGCGAAGCGGTGGAGAGCGTTAAAAATTTAACAAAAATTTCGCCCCCACACTCCACTCAAAACCAACGAAACCTCCGCTTGGGGTGGAATGGGGGCTTTTTTTGAAGGAAGGGGCTTTAGGAAGGGGGTTTGGGGTCAGCCCCTCCTTATCTTCACCTCGCCGGCCGGCTTGCCCATCCGCCGCTTCTCCCTTACTCGTCTTCCAGGGGGACCAGTTGGAACTGGTTTACGTCGAAAAGGCCGAGATCGGTGAGTTTAAGCTCCGGAATGACGGCCAGGGACATGAAGGAAAGGGTCATCACCGGGTCGATGGCGGGGGAGACGCCCAGCTTTTCGTGGGCCGCTTTCTCCAGGTCGGCGAGGCGGCCGGCGACAAAGTCCGCATCTTGGTCGGACATCAGACCGCCGATCGGAAGGGGGAGGCGGGAGAGAACCTTGCCGTTTAAAACGAGGACAATGCCGCCCTCCTGACGGGCCAGCTCTTCGATTGCCATGGCCATTTCCCGAGGGTCTTTCCCGCAGCAGATGATGTTGTGGGAGTCGTGGGCAATGGAAACGGCGATTGCTCCCTTTCTAAGCCCATAGGCTCCAATGAGGCCCAGGCCGACGTTTCCCGTCCCCTTGTGTCTTTCGACAACGGCCAGCCGGCAAAGATCTTGGTCTATGCCAAGGAGGACATCGCCGGCCTCATCCAGGGCCAGCCTGGCTTTGGACTTTTTCGTCAAAACGCCCCCCGGAAGGACCTCGATGACCTTGACCTGGTCCTTTTTCAGATGAAATTTCAGCCTCTCCTCCGAGAAATTTCTCAGGTGAAAGCTGTTTTTGACCTGGGAAGCATCGGCTCGGACCAGGTCCGGCAGGTATTTGCCGTCTTTGGCCACGAGCCTTCCGTCAATGTAGACCTGGCGGGGAAGGAAATCTTTGAGATCCTCCACCAGGATAAAATCAGCGGCCCGGCCGGGGAAAAGGGCCCCGCGGTCGCCTAGACCAAAGGCTTCGGCCGTATTTAAGCTGGCCATGGAAACCGCCATCAGGGGATCCAGGCCCATGGAAACGGCGAGCCTTAGGTGTTCGTTGAGATGGCCCTTTTCCCTCAGGGTTTGGGCCTGGCGGTCATCCGAGCAGAAAAGACACCGGCTGTAGTTTTTTGCATTGACCCCGGGAAGAAGGTTTTCCAGGTCATGGCAGGAGGACCCCTGGCGGATCAGGACCCGCATTCCGCACTTTAGCCGCTGGTCCATCTCTTCGAGGGTGGAGGATTCATGGTCAGCGAGAATTCCCGCCGAGGCGTAGGCGCAAAGACCCTTGCCCAAAAGACCGGGGGCATGGCCATCGATTGGCTTACCTGCAGACTTGGCGGCCATGATCTTATCCAGGATGTCCGGATCGCCATTGAGGACCCCGGGAAAGTTCATCAGCTCTGCCAGGCCGGCGATGCCATCTTCCATGAGGGGGGCCGCCAGATCCTTGGCAAAAAGGGATGCCCCGGCCGTTTCAAAGGCGGTCGAGGGAACGCAGGAGGGGACCATGTATTCGATTTTTAGAGGGGTCTTTGAGGCCGCTTCCTGCATATACCTAAGCCCCGCCAGCCCGGCGACATTGACAATTTCATGGGGATCGGCGATCACCGTGGTCGTCCCCCAGGGAACGACGGCCTGAGCGAAGGCCTCGGGACTGAGGTAGGAGGATTCAATATGAATATGGGCGTCCATCAGTCCAGGGAGGATGTAGGCCCCTTCGGCATCCAGGACCTTTTCACCTTCATAGTCCGGGCCGATCCCGGCAATTCGACGGCCGCAGATGGCCAGGTCCTCCTGGCGAATTTTCCCTGCCCCTAGGTCTAAGATTTTTCCGTTTTTTATGACCATGTCCGCCTTTCGCTTCCCGCCGGCGGTTTCAATGAGCCTAAAAAGTTCTTCTTTTGTCATGGATATCCTGCCCTTTCCTTCTTTAAAAATAATAATTCAGCAATTTCTTTGTTTACCTTCCATGGTAAAGGCTATATATTTACAGTAAGCGGAAAAGAAGGAAGGAACAAGACTTTTTGTTATTTTTTGCCGCCCTTCACCGTCTATTTCATGTTGAAAATTTTTCCTAGAAATATAATGATCATTTTAAGGAAAGATTTTCATCCCTTTCCGACAATCAAATCGGAGAATGCTATAAGGAGGAGTAGTATGACCAGTTTAAAAGGAACCGAGACTGCTAAGAATTTAATGACGGCTTTTGCCGGAGAATCCCAGGCTAGAAATCGTTACACTTTCGCTGCGGAACAGGCAAGAAAAGATGGCTATGGCTATATTGCCTTGATTTTTGAGGATACGGCTGCCAACGAAAAAGCCCATGCCGAGGAGTGGATGGAGGCTTTAGCCGAGGATTTTGACGTGGCCGAAGGGATTGAAATTGAGGGCGAGTTCCCCGTTGTCCTAGGCGATATCAAGGAGAACCTCAAGGGAGCGGCTCTGGGTGAGCATGGTGAGTGGACAGAAATGTATCCCCAGATGGCAGAAGTCGCTGAAAAAGAGGGTTTCAAGACGATTGCGATGAAATTCCGCAAGGTGGCCGAGGTTGAAAAATTCCATGAAGAGCGCTACAACAAGCTCTTGGCAGCCCTGGAAGATGGGTCCCTTTTCAAGAGAGAGAAGGAAGTCTTCTGGAGATGCCGGAACTGCGGTTGCATTGTCAAGTCAAAGAATGCCCCCAACAAGTGCCCCGTCTGCGAGGAACCTCAGGGCTATTTTGAAATGATCATCGCCTAAGAGAAGCCTATGGCAATTTTGGAGAAATATCATTGCCGCCGGGACGATGCCGCTGTGATGGTGGTGGACGTCCAGGGCGTGCTTTTAGGGATTCAGCAGAACCAGGAAAAGACGGTTAAGAACATTTCGATTCTTCTGGAGGCGGCCAAGGCCTATGGGATGCCCGCCCTTTATACGGAGCAGTACCCCAAGGCCATGGGGCCTACGGTCGAGCCGCTGGCGACTCTTTTAAAGGAGCTTGATGCTACCTATGATTCCAAGACGGTCTTTAACGGCATGACGGATAAGATCGCCCGGGCCCTGGGGGAAACCGGCAAAAAGCAGGTCATCTTGATGGGCATGGAGACCCAGGCCTGCGTCTTTGCCAGCTGCCGGGCCCTCCTGGAACATGGCTATGATGTGATTATCCCCAAGGACTGCGTCACCTCCCGCTTTGCGGAAAACTGGGAAAATGCCCTCGAGGTGATGGGGGAGATGGGCGCCGTCGTCATGAATATGGAAATGGTCCTCCTGGACCTCATTGGCGATGCCAAGGATCCCCAGTTCCGGGGCCTTCAAAAGCTGATTATGTAGAAAAGGCCCCTTGGCCGGCCGGAGGCCGGCGAAGGGGGGAAAAAGGGGAGGCTCCCCGGCCCGAAGAGGGCTGGGGAGCCTCCTGGGTTGAACCGTGCACTCGGCCGGCCTGAAGAGGAAGATCCCGGCCTTGCTGGGGCTGCTGACCCCCAAGGGACCGGCTCCCGGCCCTCGGTAGAGGGCCGGGAGCCGGGGATTGCGCTTGGGCCGAACTGATCGCTCCCGGCTGGCCCCGATGAGGGCGCCACCCAGCCGGCCCCGACGAGGCTGGAGAAAAGAAGAGCAAAAAAAGAAGCCGAATTTTTCGGCTTCTTTTTTTGCGGGGCGAAGGGTGGACTTGCGTAAAAAATTTATCAAAAGCTCCTTTACTCCACCCCAAACCCCGAAAAACACCATTTGGGGTGGAGTGGAGAGTGCATTTCGAGCGAAGCCAAGGGTCGTGTTAAAAATTTAACAACAAAAACTCCACCCCAAACTCTAAAAAGTGCCATTTAGGGTGGAACCCATATTCTACCCCAAACGCCGAA
>CAMYOR010000039.1 GCA_947278105.1 uncultured Tissierellia bacterium | reverse complement strand
TCTACACCTCTCTATTCGTCGGCAGCGTCAGATGTGTATAAGAGACAGATGTACAGGGTTATTGGGAGCGATCTCATCCAATTCTTCAATCGTCGGATGGCGCTTTTCATCATCAAAAAGTAACGGCTCATAACCCATCATGGAAATCCATTCGCCTGGCTTTTTTTTCGCTACGCATTCTCTAAGTTTCTCAAGCATACCATGCAAGGTCTGAATCTTTTGATAAGAGGTATCAATCATGCCGCTTTCCACGTCGTCCCCCAACAGGCCGGATAAAATAGCATGGAAATGTGTATCTATAATACCAGGCATCAAAGTTCTACCTTTAAGATCGATCACCCGTGTATGTGGATCCAAAAAAGCAAGGGCTTCCTCCTTTGAGCCGACATACAAAATATGATTACCTTCCGTTGCCATTGCTGAATAAATTTGATTTTCCAGATTTATCGTAACTACACTGCCATTAATAAATATCACATCCGCGTGGTGTTCCCAATATGGATTCATAATTACTCCCAACTCATTAATAAGGTTTTACAAGTCCTAATAGGCTACAGCTCCAAATTTATAAGACAATTCAATCACTGCGCTTATTCAGAAACACTTTTTCCATCGCGCATAATCACTTTTCCGTCTTTATATTTTTCTCCTTTTTTTACATCAAAGGTTTTTGGCCCCCAAACTCCAACGACTTTCATAAAGATCAGATATGCCACAATCGTTCCACCAAGGGCAATAAGCATATGGCCAGTACTCATTTCATTTGCAGCAAAAGCTACAATCGCCGGTGCAACAACATAAGATGCAGGAACATTCACAATATTCGCTGGACCTAATTCTGCAGCCGTTGTCGTCTGGTTTTCCGGATCAACGATTCGGACTAATGATAAGCCTGTTGCGTTCGTCCCGGTAACTGTTCCCCACTCGCCAAGGAGACGCTCAAAATCATTCCTTCCTCCAAAGCGCGGAGCAAAATAGGATAAGGTGAACCAGGTGACGACAGCCACTACAGCACAAATGATTAGGACCGGGACAATCCATTTGCTGACAATTTGCATATTGATTGCCATAAAAGCAGCTACGACCATAAAATCTGTAGAGGCGTTCGTAATCCGAACCTGTGTTCCACGATCTAAGTATATTAAGAGTCCTAGCTTTCCCATAAGGAATCGAACAGCATAAGCCGCTAACATACCATTGAAGAAGAGCAACTTTGAGAATAGCTCTCCGAAATATCCTGGAACAAACGCCCATAATTTTCCAATCTGTAAACCTAAAATCCAACCAATTCCAATCAAGGCAACATGGAAGGTCAATACATCCAAATTTCCACTGTATGTTGTTAATTTGCCATAACTTTCCTGATGGTCTGGGTCGTTGATCCCTCGAATCAGCTCCTTACTTAGTTTCACTTTCGAGCTGGCAATCCCTTTTCGTATTCCAAACTTGGCAAAAGGCACTCCGAAAAAATAGGCAACTAAAAAACCTACCGCTGAAAATAAAATAGCTACCTGGATTGCTTCTGGCCAGCCCGCTTTTTCTATTAACGTACCGTAAGTAACCGCCTGACCAGGGCCTTGTGCGAAGCCAAAGGGAATGAGCATCCCATATACCGGGGGCATTTTCCAAATTTGGCCAATCAAAACCAGAATACCAAATCCGATCAGAGCTTGAAAAGCATAAGCTATTGCCCAATAGGAGCCCATGCCAACAATCCCAGACATCATACTATCTCCCATGCGGGCTCTAAATTCTTTTAAACTACGTATTTTTTCTTTTCTTTTTTCAGTCTTTTCAGGAACTGTAAATCCTAAGTTAATGAACATGAAAGTATACAATTGTGCAGAAATTAACGTATAATCTGCTGAAGAGGTTCCTTCAAGTCCGACAGTGTTCACTAAAATAACGCCAATGACCCCGCCAATAAGACATGCAGGGACGAGATTATTTCCTAAAAAAGGGATCTTCGCACGCAAGATCATTGCAATTAGAAACATTATGCCGATCCAGGCAATTGCAGTCATAACTGACATTGTATCATTCGTTACCTCTAAGAGATAACTCTCCTTTCTAATTTGTTCAGAGTTAAATAACAGATTTAACCTTTATTTATTACTGGAATATTCTGCCTCAATCGCTGAAACAATCGCCGTCATCAGTTCATTATAGGGCGCCTTCATTCCAGCTTTTTCAGCTTCCTGGACAATTGCTCCATTGATTTTTAAAATTTCTGTTTTCCTTTTGTGTTCGAAATCGGCAAACATGGAACTATGATTTTCTCCAGTGGCTTGGGAGACCTTTAAAACGTTCCTGAAAACATTTTCTGCTTCAAAGCTTTCTCCTCGGGCATTGGCAACATTTACGGCTTCTTTCACCAACATATGAGAAAGTTTTTTTGCTTCTGGATTTTCAGCGATCACCTGATTGGGACGCTGGAGCACTGTTGTGATTGCATTAATGCCGACATTCACAAAAAGCTTATCCCAGACCAACGTTAAAACGTTCTCCTTTACGTCCGTTTCAAAACCAGACTCATTTAAAACCTTCGCCACCTGATCCGCTTTTTCTTGATCACGGCCCATTGCACCAATATGGGTTGGCCCTGAACCAGCGTGTTTAATATGACCTGGACCCAGCATGGTACAGCCATGGCTCGTAGTTCCTATAATGGTGTGATTTTCGTTTACAAATTGCTGAATATCCTCTGCATTTCCAAAGCCATTTTGCAAGGAAAGCACAACTGTATGCGGACCGATAAGTGATTGATGGAGTTTTAAAGCGTCATAGGTTTGCACGGATTTAACAAAAAGTACCAGTAACTCGGCCTGACCTAAGTTTTGTGATGAAGTGAAGGCTTTTGGCTTTGCCGTCCATGAAGTTCCATCTTTTTCATCCACAGTAATCCCGTTTTTATTGATTGCATTCACATGATCCTCCCAAATATCAACAAGTATTACATCATTATGTTTGGAAAGATAACTGCCTAACAGGCTTCCCATCGCTCCAGCGCCAACAATGACTATTTTCATATAAGCCTCCCCAATTCAATAAAATTAAGTGACCAATAAAATGACAATGAAAGAGAATCCATCGTTTATTTCACAGCCAACTCTACCGGGAATAGAAAAAACCTTAACTAAATATTCTATATAAAATACGTAGGCGACTTTCGTTCATACATTAATGTAATCGTTTTTTCATTCATTGCAACCTCCTTAAATGTTTTGATGGCTAAGCTTTTGATTAAGCAGATTTAAATAGAAAATCGTTTTCATCTTTTGATAAAAACAGTCTCTGAATTATTAATTTTAAATTCTTATAAAAATTATATCTTTCCAGATGAAAAAAAATATGTTAAAAATAACAAAAGTTTTTGTTGGTTTTTCTAAAACAGACAAAATAAAATTGTAATAAAAACTCGTCTCTCCGAAGCTAAGCCAAGTGTCTCCTGTTCCTTCGAATAATATGCGGATCAATCCTTTATTATTTGGTAGGTTCCGCTCTCTTCAAATAAATCCCACTTCCTCTAAAATCTTCCGATAATGATCCAAAGTAAGGTCCGCCGGACGGGCCTGGGACGAAAGGCCCAGTTTTTGGAAAGCGTCCAATAATTGGGGCCGATCCTTTCCCGTCGCCCGCTCCAGGGCCTTAATGACATATTTTCTCCGCTGCTGGAAGGCCAGGCGGATGACCTGGTTGATCCGGCCCGCTCTTCCATAGTCCAGGCCTTTCTTTTGCCGGATTTGAATCACGGCGGAGTCGACCTTGGGCCGAGGGAAAAAAGAGTTTTTCGAAACGTCGAAGCACCATTTGGCCTGACCATAAAGGGCGACAAAAAGGGTCAGGGCTCCATATTCCTTAGTGGAAGGCTTGGCGGTAATTCGTTCGGCCACTTCCTTTTGCACCATGACCGTAAAAGAATCAATGGGCAGGGGTTTTGTGAGGAAGCGCTCCAAAAGAGGGGTGGTAATGTAGTAGGGAAGATTGGCGATAAGAAGGGTTCTTTCCCCCTTTGCTTTCTCTTTGACCAGCTTATCCAGATCCATCTTTAAGGCGTCCCCGCCGACGAGAGAAAACTTGGGATTTTTGCCAAATTCCTTCTCCAGGACGGGTAAAAACCGCTGATCAATTTCGATGGAAATGACCTGGCCTGACTGGGCCAGGAGTTCCTGGGTCAGGGTGCCCACGCCGGGGCCGATCTCAAGGACCGTATCTTTAGGGCCAAGCTCTGCGGCTCGGACGATCCGATGAAGAACATTGCCATCGACAAGAAAATTTTGCCCGAGAGTCTTGGTAAAGGAAAGGTCATATTTTTTCATCAGCTGATTTAAATAGCTGGGCTGGTAGAGGGGCTTTCCCTTCATCCTTTTTCCTCTTTTTCTCTTTTTTCGATCCCTTCCAGGGCCTGATAAAATTCCTCTTTTTCAATTCCGTAGGCGTTAAGGCGGCTGGTGAGCTGTTTTGCATTCCCATAGCCAATATGGAGCTCCCTGCCTAATAAAATCCGTTTTTCTTTCGATCCGGGCCCGGAAGCAAGGCCCGCATCCATCAGATCCTTCAGGGTGAATTCTTCTCTTCTTTCGGTCAGGGTCGCCCGGGCCTTTTTCAAGGCTTCCCGGATCGCCTCCGGGGAGGCGTTTTCCACCCCGATATCATCCCCCTTGGTTGCAGCGCTTTGAGGCAGGTAGGCCATTTTGGCCTGAGGAATCCGCTCCTGGATCCTCCGGCGAATTTTCGTTCCCGCATAATCCGGATCCGTGAGCACAATGATCCCCCGCCGTTCCTGGATTTCCTCCAGCTGGTCCAAAAGATCCTCGGGAAAGCCATGGCCATGGGTAATCAGGCACTCGCACTCGGCTGCCCGCTTTACCGCCGTGACATCATTTTTCCCTTCTACGACAATGACTTCTTCAATCAAGATGATGCCTCCAAGGCTTTAATTTCGTCTTCCATGGAAAAAAATCTTCCCGTGTTTTGAAGGAGGCGGACGGCAAGGTCCTCCAGGGGGATTTCCCGGATTTCAGCGATTTTTTTCAGGGAATAATGGGCATAGGAGGGAAGGTTTCGCTTCCCCCGGTAAGGAAGAGGGGCTAGGTAGGGACAATCCGTCTCCAGGAGCAGGCGGCTTAAATCTACTGTTTTTGCTAATTCCTTTGGATAAAGGGTGTTTTTAAAGGTCACCATCCCGCCGATAGAAAAATAGCAGCCTAGGCCTTCGAATTTCCGGTAGATCTCTTCTTTCTCATTAAAGGAGTGCATGAGAATGGGAAGGTCCGGAGCAAACTTTTTAACGATTTCATAGGTGTCCATGGCGGCATCCCGGCAGTGGACAACCGCAGGAAGGCCGAGGTCCTGGGCCAAAGAAAGCTGCCTTTCCAGAGCCTCTTTTTGAACCTCCCGGGGTGGATTGTCCTCATAGTGATAATCAAGACCAATTTCCCCAATGGCAACGACCCGATCCTCTTTGGCCCAGGCCCGATAGAGGTCTTCGGCCCGATCCCCATACTGTTCAGCCCTTTCGGGGTGGTTGCCCAGGCAGGCAAAGACCCGTGGATTTTCCTTTGCCATTTCCATGGCCATTTTGGAAGATTCCAGATCGCAGCCGGGGTTGATAAGCGCAAGCACGCCCTCCTCAGGAAGGCGTGCTAAAATTTCTTTGCGGTCGGCATCATAAGCCGAGTCATCCAAATGGCAATGAGCATCGATGATCCAGGTCATCTCTCCTCTTTTCTATTCTTCTAGGAAATATAGGAACCCTTGGGGACATCCATCAGAGGACTCAGGGGGCTCACGGTTTTTTCATCGGGCGATTCGGCCGTTAAAATCATCCCCTGGGATTCAATCCCACGGATGGTCCGGTAAGGCAGGTTGACGACAAAGATAAATTTTTTCCCGACCATCTCTTCTGGGCTGATCCACTGGCGAATACCCGAAACCACGGTCCGGACCTCATCGCCAAAGTCGACCTTTTCCACCAGAAGTTTATCGGCATCGGGATGGACCTGGCATTCGATCACTTCGCCCACCCGCATCTTTAATTTCTGAAAGTCTGAGAATTCAGCGATCTCTTCCCTTTTTGCCTCCTTGGGAAGGGGACAGGTGCCCATCTTTTCCTCTTTGGCCTTGGACTTTTTTTCTTCTTCCAGCTGGGCCAGCCTCTCCTTCTGCCGTCTTTCTAGCTCTTCCATGGTAATGCCCGCTCTTTCAGCAATCAGCCGGTTATTTGCCTCGTGGAACCGGGCCAGTTCTTTTTCCACCTCAAGTCTTGGGAAGAGAGGTTCGCCGCGTCTTACCTGGGTTTGGGCGGGATAAAGGTCGGTGTCGCCGGCCGATCCAAAGTCCATTTCCTCAATGCCCAGCTGGCGGAACATCTCTTTTGAGGTGTCCGGCATGAAAGGAATTAGGAGAGTCGCAATGGAGCGGAGGGCATCGATCAGCCGGTAAAGGACGGTGTCTAAGCGCTCGCTCTTCCCTTCCTTTTCCAGGGCCCAGGGTGCGGTTTCATCAATATACTTGTTGGACCGGCGGATCAGAGTCCAGATACTTTCCAGCCCGTGCTGGAAATCGAAATCTTCCATGGCTTTTTTAAGGTCCGGAAGGGTCTTTTTCTGTACCTCCATGAGGTCCCGATCCACTTCTTCTTCCGGGCCCGCCAGGGGGACTTGACCGGCCCTGTATTTTTCTACCATGGCCGTTGTCCGGGAAAGGAGGTTCCCGAGGTCATTGGCTAGGTCGGAGTTGAGTCTTTCCAAAAACTTCTTGGTGGAGAAGTTCCCGTCGGCTCCAAAGTTAAACTCCCGAAGAACAAAGTATTTTAGGGCATCCTTCCCGTAAAGCTCGACCAGGGGCTCTGGATAGACGACGTTGCCCTTGGACTTTGACATTTTGTCTTCATCAAAGAGGATCCACCCGTGAGCGAAGATTTTCTCCGGCAGGGGAAGGTCCAGGGCCATGAGGACGGCAGGCCAGATAATGGCATGGAAACGGGCAATATCCCGGCCAATGAAGTGAACCTTAGCGGGCCAAAACTTATCAAATTTTTCCGGGTCCTCCAAGAGGCCAATCCCGGTCAGATAGCAGATTAAGGCATCAATCCAAACGTAGATCACATGGTCCGGATCAAAGGGAACGGGAACCCCCCACTTGAGCCTTCTTCGAGTGACCGAAAGATCTTCCAGCCCCTCGTCAAAAAAGGAGTGGAGGAGTTCCTTTTTTCGGTTCAAGGGACGGATGAAGTCCGGGTGGTCCTGGTAGTATTTGAGGAGGGCGTCCTGGTATTTGGAAAGGCGGAAGAAATAGCTTTCCTCTTCCCGGTATTCCACTGTACGGCCGCAGGAGGGGCAGTTTCCGTCGACCAGCTGGGTCTTCGTCCAGAATTCCTCACAGGGGGTGCAGTAATATCCTTCGTACTTGCCCTTGTAAATATCGCCCTTGTCGTAGAGCTTCTGGAAAAGCATCTGCGTATCTTTTTCATGCTGGAGGCTGGAAGAGCGCACAAAGGTGTCCGGCTCAACATCCAAAAGCTTCCAAAGGTCTTTGATGGACTCGACAATGGGGTCGATGTATTCCAGGGGCTTCTTCCCCTTGGCGGCGGCCGCCCGCTCTAGCTTTTCTCCATGTTCATCAGAACCGGTGACATAGTAGACGTCATAACCCAGCTCCCGCTGGTAACGGCGAACGGCATCACAGATAATGCTGGTGTAGGTATTTCCGAGATGAAGGTTGGCGCTCGGATAATAGATGGGGGCAGTAATATAATAGGGCTCGCCCTGGTGTTTGTCGGTCATAGTGTTCTCCTCCTCTGACAAAAAGCTTTGTTAAATCTCATTATATCATGAAAAAAAGAAACGGCCGTCAAGGGGTTCTCCCTCGACGGTCGTTTCCTTATTTTTAAGGGCTTTTGAGTCAGCCCCGATTTTCATATAGGTTCTGATGTCTTATCTGTAAAATCCGGAAATGGACGCTTCTACTTCACGTAACAGTCGTAGGTCGCGCTGTCTCTTATACACATCTCCGAGCCCACGAGACATCTCAGGATCTCG
>CAMYOR010000038.1 GCA_947278105.1 uncultured Tissierellia bacterium | reverse complement strand
TGCGGTGACGGGGATTGTTGTAAATAATTTAAGGAGAGCAGATATCATGAAAAAAGAATCAACTTCAGGAATTAGTTTTTTCCAGCGTTACCTGACTGTAACCTGCCAAACATCAATCTGGGGCAGTTGCAGATAATTCTCGCAGCAGCGGGCTTACTTTCTGTATTAGCAACGGTTAGCTGTATGTTGTTCCTGTCTGCAAAATGTAAAGACACATTGACAGTTTTGCTGATCTCTATCGTAGTTCTTCTCATGCCGCTTTTTGCTTATGTGGCGATGGGAGCAACATGGCTCTCTACCATACTTCCATCTGCCGGAATTGGTATGCCGAACAATTTCCTTTCTCAGCTTGCAAATTTCAATTATCTGAATATCGGTGGAATGAGTTTCTGGACACCGCATGTTATTTTGATTTCGGCAGGAATTGAATTATTTGTGTTTACATTCTTGGCGATTCATTCCTATTGCAGACATCAGGTAGCATAAAAGAAGTTCAAAATAGAATGAATTGATTATCTGCCGCATGACGTCAAAAGAAAAACCAGACAATTTAGAACGGCGACTTTATCTACCCACATCTGCAAATTTCCATCAAGATATAATCTTGCATATTCAAGAGGATCATCAATGGCGAGTGAGTTTAATGCACAGTCTGATCCTGATGTGGTTTTTAAGTCCTTTTCAGCTTCCCAACAGTCAATGCGGAGCATATAGCCAACAGAGGTATAAACATCAATACTGTTGCGCTTGGGATTGTATTCTGCAAATATTGTTCTCATCGTATCAAATCTCCTTATCGTTAAATCAATCATTTGTTGCAAAAATCAGAAGCATTTCAATCAGTTCACCATGTCACTTTTATTTTGTGTTATACTGTTTTATAGGATTTTCTTGCCCTTGTATTTGCCCTTATCAGAGTTCGTAAACACTGGTGGGACAATATAACACAATGGAAACAATAAGGGAAAGCTCACCAGTGATGAATTCAGTGTTTTCAAGGGTTTGCGGAGAATTTAATAACAAAATATAACAGTTATTAAATCTCTTAAAACAGGTGAAATCTCAATCGGAATTTGAAAGTAAGGTGATTTTGTTTGGAAAATTATATTGCGAGTTTAGAAAAAGAATTTTCTTTGATAGAAAATGGTTTTAAAGAGGAAGAAAAAAGAGCCTTATCCGATTATAGATCTAATGATAAAGAATTTGTCAAGAAGTTGGCGTTTTTAGCTTATAACTCAAATACCTATCAAGTAAGAATGTACGGTGTATTTCTTTTTGGATACTTATCAGAACAAAATGATATTTTGACATTTATGAGAGATGAAGTTTCTAAAGATGATAATTGGAGAGTTCAGGAAGTATTAGCAAAGGCATTTGATGAATTTTGCAAAAATACAGGATATGAAAAAGCACTTCCGATCATTGATGAATGGTTAGAAAATGATAATCCAAATACGAGGAGAGCAGTTACGGAAGGATTAAGAATATGGACAAGTAGACCATATTTCAAAGATAATCCGAATGAAGCAATTAGGCGGATTGTAGCCTTAAAAGAAGATCCGAGTGAATATGTTGGGAAATCAGTAGGTAATGCTTTAAGAGATATTAGTAAAAAATTTCCGGAGCTGATTAAAGATGAACTCAATAACTGGAAGTTAGAAAGCAAAGAAATAAATCAAGTATACAAACTGGCGAGTAAACTTATTAACTGATAAATTCCTGTTTGTTGAACTGAATCCGAAAAGCATTAGGGCGCAGAGGAGATAGAATCCTTTGCGTCCTTCCTTTTTACACAAGGGTTGACATCGTTGTGTTATTGCAGATACTCTTGTACAATGTAATTAAGAAGAAAGGGGTTGAGCCTATGAAGCTGGAGGATGTCACGCCGAGAATCATGGACAAGTATTACCGAGATTTGCTTTCTGTCAAAGCGGTTTCTTCTAAGTATGTAAAAGCCCGTACAGAATATCTGACTCCGCATACTGTCCGAGAGGTTCACAAGACATTGCGAAATGCTTTCAATCAGGCGGTCAAGTGGGAATTGATGACCAGAAACCCTGTGGAGCACGCTACGCTGCCGAAGGAAGAACACAAGACCAGGGACATCTGGACAGCAGAAGTGCTCCAGAAGGCTCTGGAAGCCTGTGACGATGATATTCTTCGTCTGGCTAATCAACCTTGCCTTCTCTTGTTCCCTGCGAATGGGCGAGCTTCTGGGGCTTACCTGGGACTGTATTGACATTTCCTCCACCAGTATTGAACTTGGTCAGGCAAGCATCTTCGTTGAAAAGGAGTTGCAGAGAGTAAATCGTGAAGCGATGGCAGATCTGGACGGTAAAGACATCATGTTCAAGTTCCCGCCGACCTTCGCCAGTACGCATACCGCATTGGTTCTCAAAACTCCTAAGGCCAAAACAAGTGTCCGCAAGGTATTCTTACCGAAAACCGTAGCGGAAATGTTGGTGCAGCGAAAGGCTGACATCGAAGAATTGAAAGACCTTTTCGGTGACGAGTTCGTAGACTTCAATCTGGTTTTCTGTTCTTCCAATGGCAAGCCGATTGAGGGGCAGGTTATCAACCGTGCTTTCAATAAGCTGATTGAGGAGAAGGGACTGCCGAAAGTGGTTTTCCATAGTCTCCGACATTCCAGTATCACTTACAAGCTGAAGCTGAACGGCGGCGATATGAAATCCGTTCAAGGCGATTCCGGTCATGCACAGGTCAAGAAGGTAGCGGGTGTTTACTCCCATATCATCGACGATGACCGCAGACTGAACGCTGAAAGAATGGAAGCTGCGTTCTACTCAGGCAGACAGGCAACGCCTGAGCCGGTTCAACCAGCCGCAACGGAAAGCTCCGCTGATGAAAAAGAACTTCTTCTGAAGCTTCTGCAAAATCCGGAAATGGCAGCACTCCTGAAGTCGCTGGCAAAAACATTATAGTAACTGCAAGGGCAGATCCTTTTACATAGCTACAATAGCTGTAAAAGGGTCTGCTTTTATTTTTTTGTTATGGAGGTCAACGAGTATGGATAGAATCTTTATGGACGAGTATTACGAGCATCTGAGAGCTGACAATATCGAGGCATTTTCCAAGGAAAGGAACGACGAATATGTTGGCAGAGTCGAAGAATACAAAGCAGCAAAGTCGGCATTGCTTGAAGGATTGGGACTTGAGCATTTGTTTGACCATAGCCATGAACTGACTCCGATAGAGAAAGAAATATGGATGCTGTTCGATAGGATTGATGTAGCAGAGCTTCTGGCAAGGGACGCTTTTGCCAAGGGTGCTTATATGCTCGGCGCTGAGGATAGAGAGATTATGCTGAAATAAAAAAAGACCTGCTTCGGCGGGTCTAAATTACATAGAATCATTGAGTCTGAAAAAACCTTTGAAATTCTTGATAATTCTGGTTGAAAAATTCGTTTTGAAATGATATATTAAACAAACTTAAATAGGTGTCCAAAACACCAGCACCCCTGTACGAGAATGAATAGGATTTCCTATCATTTCGTATAACGAGAGGTTACATAGAGGAATTTGCTTGCACTTGCAACGTCCACCAAAAATCGAAAGCCTTGCTAATTTCGAGCCAATCGGACGGTGTAAAATCCCTATGAAAATGCTTATGAAGCGTGATACCAGATAGGATTTGAAACAGTGAAAAACCTTGTATTTCCAAGGATTTTCTTGCACTGTGTTGCACTTGGTTTCATCGTATCGGGTCTACTCCTAAGGAGAAGGCCGGGGGTTCGATTCCTCCATGCTGCGTTAGCCTGGCCCGCTAGGCCAGGCTGGATAAGAAATTGGTAAACCGGCTAATCCCCTGGCTGAGGCGGGTAAGGAGGGGAGCTTCTGTTGTCGGCTTTTCAGAAACGATTGATATTTCTTTGATAAGATTTCCGTCCCTTCGGATGGAAATAGTTCCAAACTTTTGTCCGGCCTTTGTTGGGGCCTTGATTCCAGGATCAAACTGATAGTGAATGTTAAATTTTGCGTTCGTATAGGTAAAGGTGGAAAAGCTTTCGGCTGGGTAAAGATCAACTGTGCCTTCCCGGGAGCCGGGAAGCTCGTACTTTTGGACGGGCTTTTTTTGATCGACAAGTTTAAGCTGGGCAAAGGATCCGGCCGCTGTGTGAACCATTTCCAGGGTGGTCCTCCAGCGGGCATCATTCGTTGGAGCGCCCATAAGAATGGCGATAATTTCATAATTGGATTTTGTGACCTTTGAGTGAATATCAAACCAACCAGCAAAACAGTGACCCGCTTCATTGGAATTTCCTGTCTTTAGGCCCTTCATCCCGGGGATCCCCTTCATATACTGGAAAAAGGTCGAGGGATGAGAAAACTTTCGATCCTTTTCTTCCACCTGCTTTACCTGGATAAAATCTTGGATTTCCGGATATTTTTTAATAAGCGTTAAGGCAAATTGATAGAGGTCCCGGGCGGAGGACTGGTTATATTTTCCATCTTCCCGGGTAATGCCAGAGGCGTTGACAAAGTGCATGGTCGAAAGGCCCATGTCTTGGCAGGTCTTATTCATCCGCTCGACAAAGGCCTTCTCACTTCCGCCTAGATGCTCTGCAATAACGGTCGCCGCATCATTGCCGGAGACCGTCATCATCCCATAGATGAGCTGGCTTAAAGGCATCGTATCCCCGGCCTTTAACCCATAATTGGAATAACCCGCCTTATTAAGATCTGCGGCCGCCTGGGAAACCTTGACCTCCTCTTCCAGAGAAGCCTTCCCCGACTGGATATCCTCCTTGGCCAGATAGTAGGTCATAAGCTTTGTCATGGAGGCAATCCCATGGGGCTGGTCGACGTTTTTCCCCATGATCACATCTGGGCTTTCCACCGTTCCGATCAGCATAATGGGGACCTGGTCATAGTAGGTAAAAAACTTTTTTAGAGAATCGGCCGTCTGCTTTTCGGCATCTTTATCTGGCTCAGCGGGCTTTGCAGCCTTCTCTTCGGCTTCTTGGTCTGCCTGGTCCGCTGGCTGGGCCGTCTTTTCCGGATCTGCTTGATCGGCTGGACTTTCGGAAGGGGTTTTTCCCTTAAAGTCATCCAGGGAAAGGTCCTGGATTTCAGCTCCTTCCCGGTCTGCCCAGACTTGGGCTGTGGAAAAAAGAGGGGCTTTCTTTCCCGGCCCGGAGAGGGAAGGGAAGGGGCTTATCGGTACGAAGCACAGAAGAAAGCAGAGGAGGAAAATTCCTCCTCTTTGAAGGGCATTGGGTTTTCTTGTGCCATTTTTCTTTTTCATTGACCCTCCTCCCATAACTGGCGATAAAGCCGCATGAGGCTTACGTCCGTCCGACGGGGGTAGGTAAAGGAGGAGCCCTCATCCATCAGAAGGCCCGCTTTTCTAAAGAGAATGCAGGCCTGGAAAAGGCCATCCCAGAGCCTTTCCGGGGCGCAGTCCACATAGGTTTCCGTTAAATGATCATACCATTCGTCATCCAGATAGGCATCCAGCTTCTCCGGGTTACCCCGAAGACCCACGGAATAGTCCAATTTCTTTTCCATGGCACTCTCCACCATCTGATAGAGGACCTCTCTTCCCTCCCCTAAAGTCTCCTGGGCAGAGAGAAGCTGTCCCTGGGAAATGTTAAAGGCAGTATCGGTCATCAGACGGAAAAAACTTCCTGCATAAAGTTCCAGCTCCGCCACATCGGGGGAAGACTCTCTTCTCGAAAAGTTTGACGGCGCAGTCATCGAGCAGCAAAGATCATCCTTGTCGAGGAGAATTTCCGGCTTTTCTTTTTCCATCACCAGCGGGGCGATCAGTTGGGGATCGTCGATGGAAATATCCATCCGGGTTCGGTCGGCTAAAAGCAGGCGAATCAGGATGGGATTCCAAAGGCAGACAGAATCCTGAATGGGCTCCTGTCCCAGAATTTTTCCCCAGTCATTGTCGGCAAAGGCTTCCGGATCTTCTGCGCCGATATAAAAATCATAGACTGCCTGATCCTGGGGAAGACCAGGCTCCTCGGCTCTTTGCCCGCAGAGGGCAAAGAGGCGAACGGCTTTTTGACCCTGAACCCAGTTTTTAAATATTTCGCCTGGATTAAGGGTCTCCATGGGCTTATTGCCTTTATTTTCCACTCCCATAATCTTCTCCTGAAAAATTAAATTCCTTGAACGGATTCAACCGGGTTTTCAGATATAAAGAGCGGAAGGGCCCAAGACCCGTCAGACCGATTTCAGCTATTTCTCCATCCGGCACATACTCGAAAAGAAAGGGATCATAATGAATGGCAATCCCATCGACTTCCCGGGTCTGGTAGGCTCTTCCCTTTGTCGCATTCTTATGAAATACGCCGGAAAGCATGGGCGCCGAGCAGCAACCCTCTTGTCTGAGGAGGACATCAATAAAAAATTCTTTCTGATCTTTTTCATTGAGATATTCTCTTGCCTGATCTGAAATTACAAAGTCCATCGTCGGTCCCTCTCTTCCTCATCCCATCCGATCAAGGTTGATTTTCTCTACACATATTTTCATTATATTAAAGTTTGTGTAGATTGCCAACAAAGGGAAGATTTTCAAAGGGAGGGGCCGATTTTTTCCCTATTTTCTTCTTTCTTGTCCAGGTCTTTTCAAGGGTTTCTTTTGGGACCTTTCTCTTTTTTGTTTTTTTAATAAGAAGAGGCCCGACCCACCAATCATCAGGCTTCCGCCCAATATAGGCAGAGAGAGCAGGCTAAAGGAGCCGGTTTCGGGAGAAAAAAGGCGGTCCTTTTGAAGATTTGTCTTTCCCTTCTTCTTTCCCTCGGAAGCGAAGGAATTTTTGAAGGTTTTTTCTTGGTCTTCCCCCTTATTTTCTTCCGAAGCAGCAAGGGTCTGGGCCTTAAGGCGGGCGTTCCCTTTCTTTTTTTCCTTCTTGGGCGCCTGGGTTTCCTCTTCTTCCTTTAAGCACCCTTCCTGGCAATCCGGGCAATCGGGATCGGTGCATGGACAAAGGTCCTCTTCATTTTTTCTTTTCTCCGGATCACGGCAATAGCATACTTCTTGTTTTTTCTTTTTTTGTTCCATTTTCTCTTTTCTCTTTTTCTCCTGTTTTTCTTTTTCCTTTTCTCCGGGACCGTCTTTTTCTGTTTTATTCGTTTTCTTTTCTCCTTTTCTGGAAGATGATGGATCAATCCCGTCCGGATAATAGATTTGAATCTGGGTGGAATAGTTTGTCGAATTTTCGTTTTTCGACGTATTTCCGGCGGCGCCGGCATAGTTTTCATTATGACTTCCGATTTCCTCGTCCCCCTTGGTGAGGTTTGAAGGATCCGGCTTGGGATCTTCGAGGGGAGGCTGGGTTGGGTCGTCTTTCGGGGGCTTTGAATCCGGAGGGTCTTCTTCGGGGCGGGCGTATTTGACCTTAAATATTTCTTCTTTTTCGCCCGGCTGACCCGCCAGCTGACCGAAAAACTGGCAGGAGTTTATGACCGAACTTTCTGGTATGACATAAGACGAATAGAATTTCCACTGATAATGTCCGGCGTAGTCCGGCCGGATGACTTTGATCTCATATTCTCCATTTTCCGCATCCTCGGGGATCGTAAAGGTCAGGGTATATTTCCCCGTATCCACGGGGGCCGATTCTCTTTCCAGAGGCTTAGAAAGCTCATCTTCTAAAATAAGCGGGGAGCCCGGGTCCGCCTCTGCCCGCATTTCGGGAACGGCATAGGCTAAGATCGGTTCAAAAGAATAGGTCCCGGGGCTTTGCGCTTCGACCAGGGGCTCTCCGGCAGAAGTTTCCATCCGCATGGCCATCAGTTCCGCCTCTGCCAGGCCCTGATAAAGGGCAATATTTCCATCATGCACCTTTCCATCCAGTTCCTTGATGTCGGAATTTTTTTCTCGAAGGGAGGATAAGGAATCTGACGAATTTTCGGGATGAACCACATTTTTATCTTGCTCAAGGTCCCCCATATAGATCCAAGCCGTTACCTGATCCACTGATTTTGGATAATTGTAATGGTCAAAAAAGGTGATTGCTCTTCCCATCTTTTCAAAAGTTTCTTCCGTCACCCCATAGTGATTTTTTAAGATTTTAAAAACTTCTGCGGTGTTTTCTCGATAAGGATAACTT
>CAMYOR010000037.1 GCA_947278105.1 uncultured Tissierellia bacterium | reverse complement strand
GAATAAAGGCTTCCCGCCGGGCAGTGGAAGTCTTCAAAGAAGCGGGAATCCGGCCCAAATTAATCCTTCTACCCGGAGGGATGGACCCGGATGAATATACGCGCGATTATGGGAAAGAGGCCTTTGAAAAAGAGATGGAAGATGCTGTGGATCCCCCAGACTTTGAGCTGCGGATTTTAAGGGCCCCTTATGATCTGACAAAGGATCAGGACCGGCTGGACTATGCGCAAGAGGCAACCCGCTACCTGGCTTCCATGGATGGCGAAGTGGTCCGGGACATCTATATTCAAAAGGTTGCGGAAGAAGCAGGCGTTCCGGGAGATTCTCTGAAAAAAGATGTGGCGGAAGAAAGGGAGAGGCAGGAAGAAAATAAGAAAAACTTTTTTTTCGGGAAAGAGGAAAAAGAAGAGTATTTTTCTGGGTATCCTCAGGATTTTGGGGAATATACCTCTTCAGAGGAAATGGAGCTAGCAGGAAAAGGTCTGGGTTCTTCCCTTTTTAAAGAAAGGGAAGAACTGGAAAAGGTTCTTATTCGAAGGCTAGCCCAGGGGCCGGTGGAAGAAAAGGACCGAATGATTTTCTGTGAATTTTTGGAGGATCCGGCAAGAAAAAAGCTGGAGGAGATCATTCATGGGCTTTGGGAGGCAGACCTTTCTCCGGCTTGTTCAATTTTGGAAAGCCGGCTAGATCCGCAAGAGACTCGCTCTTTATCCGCTCTGCTAGAAATGATTCTTTCCGATGAAAAAAAAGAAAGGCCCCCCCGGGAAGTATTGGATCAAATGAGTGAGGAAATTGAATTTCGCATCCATCGATTGTGCTTAAAAGAAAGAAAAAGTCAAATTCTTGATCGCCTATCCTTCAGTGAGGATGATTTGATGCAAGAGGGTGAAGACCCAAAGAAACTGCTTACAGAGTTACAGGAAATTGAGACAAAGCTTCAAAGCCGTAGGAGGAGGAAACCATGACAGACCAGGAATTTATGGATGATGATCTGAGTTTAGATGAAATCAAACAGGAGATGCTTGATGAACTGACGAAAATTGCCTATGCAAACCAGCTCAAAATTTCATTTCATGATCTGGAGAATCTGGATGGTTTTGATAAATTAGATCCGGATGATCGTCAGGATATCCTAAAAAGCTTAGAGGACAAGGATATCGATTTTGAAGATGAAGATTATGAACCGGACATGGATGAATCTGATGATGACCTAGACATGGACGAAGGCGGCGAACCAAAAGACCTGGAAGAGATTGAAAAACTCGATGAAGAGACAGAAAAGGAAATCAGCAGGGAAAGAAGAAAACAGGAAAAAGAAAAGAAAAAGGCCATGAAGAATGTGGCTGTTGATGACCCGGTAAAGATGTATTTAAAAGAAATCGGACGGGTAGACCTTCTGACTGCTCAGAAGGAAGTTGTTTTGGCTAAGAGAATGGAAAATGCGAAGATTGCAAAAAAGGCCTTGGATGGGGAAAGACCGAATCTTCGCGAGGCGATCGAGCTTTCCAAAATGTCCCTGAATTATACCCAAAGCCAGCTGCTTCTGGACACTTTGGATCGGTTGAAGAAGGGAGATGACCTGCCGGAAGAGCTGAGGGTGAGCCTGAATCGTTTTACCGCCTTTAGCCGGGAAATTCTGGCTCCGGACCAGCCCCTTATTGAAGTCGATTCGGATCCCTGGGTAGCCATTAAAACAGCCGCTTATGTGGAAAGATATATTCGCCGCCGCCTTTCCCGAGACCAGATGACCGAGGAACAATCAGCTTGCTTAAATTTCTGCGTGAGTCTGGAATATGCCGTTCTTTGCTGGATTTTAGACGGAGATTTTCAAAACGAGAGCCAGGAAGCCTGGGTTCGCTACGCCATTGATCAGTCTGAGAGGATCAAAACTGCAGTAGATCGGGTATACCAGAAAAAAGAAGAGAGGGAAGAAGAAGGTTCTGACCTGATCGACCTTGTCAAGGAATGGAAGCTGGGTCCCTATTGTAGCCGGAATAATCTGTCCGCAGAAGAAAAAAGAGTACTTTTCGAAAGAAATACAATCATGGATAAGGTTAACGTCGGCCTAAAAAAAATCAAGCCCAAAGATAAGCTGACGGAAGATGAGATCAATAACTATGAAATTTTGACCGAAGAAAACGAAAAGCTTCAGAAAGTTCTCCAGGGGGAAATTTCATTTGAAGGGGCTGGAATTGATGAGGCAAAACTGGAAGAAGTCAAAAGAAACTGTACCCCTGCCAGAAAGTTTTTGCTGGGTTCGGCTTTGGAAGAGGATGATATTGCCTTGATCAAACACGATATCTACCTGGGAAGCCAGGCCAAAAAGCACCTGGCCGAATCAAACCTGCGCCTGGTGGTTTCAATTGCCAAGCGTTATGTGGGCCGGGGGATGAGCTTCTTAGACCTGATCCAGGAGGGAAATCTTGGACTGATTAAAGCGGTAGAAAAGTTTGACTACCACCGGGGCTTTAAATTTTCGACCTATGCCACCTGGTGGATTCGCCAGGCCATCACCCGGGCGATCGCAGACCAGGCCAGAACCATAAGGATCCCCGTCCATATGGTTGAGACGATCAATAAACTTTCTCGAGCTCAAAGACAGCTCCTTCAAGAGCTCAACCGGGATCCGACCAATGAAGAGATTGCGGCCGAAATGAATATGCCGGTCGATAAGGTTCGGGAAGTTAGAAAGATCGCTCAGGAGCCGGTTTCTCTGGAAACTCCTATTGGCGAAGAGGAAGATTCGCATCTGGGTGATTTCATTGAAGACGATTCAGCGGTGGCGCCGGATGAGGCGACCGACTTTATCATGCTTCGTGAAGAGTTGCAAAATATTCTGGGAACCTTATCAGAAAGGGAGAGAAAGGTTCTTGAGCTGCGTTTTGGCCTCAACGATGGGACCCCAAGGACTTTGGAAGAGGTGGGCAAGGAATTTGATGTTACCCGTGAAAGAATTCGGCAGATTGAGGCGAAGGCAATCCGAAAGCTCAAGCACCCAACACGGTCGAGAAAGATCCGCGATTTCATAGAAGATTAGTGTCTTTTTAGGAGAAAGAACATGGGAAAGGGAAAGGGAGATCATAGGATTCTGACCATCTGTTCTATGATAGGGGAGGCAAAGAGGGTAGTTGAGATCGGCGCTGACCATGGGCTTATTTCTCTTAGCCTTGCCCAGCGAAAGGATATTGATGAAATCCTTTCGACCGATATTTCTCCCGCCTCCCTTTCCAAGCTGAAGGACCTTTTGAATAAGCCAAAGCTAAAGGGATCCGAAGCTGGTCGCAAGATCCGCCTTCATGTGGGAGATGGATTGAAGGATCTTCCCTGGGACTGGGCAGATGTCCTTATCCTCACAGGGATGGGCGGAAATTTGATCTTATCCATATTAGAGGGAAATTTTTCTCTTGCCCAAAAGGCTAGCCAGTGGATTTTAGGTCCCCAGTCGGACCTTCCCCCGGTTCGGACCTTTTTGATTGAAAAGGGCCTTGGGGTTCAAGAGAGGATGGCCGAGGAAGGGGGAAAGTATTACCCTCTATTGGATGTCCGCCCGGATGAGCCCATGAAAGATTTTTACCGTGAGGCCTTGTCCTCTCCTTTTATGATGGAGTATGGGCCGGATCTTCTCCGAAAAAGGGATCCAATTCTTCTCCGTCTCCTCCACAGGGATCAGGAGAAGATTGAGAAAATATTAAAGGCTTTGAATTCTAAAAACCGATCTGCTTTGATGAGGCGGGAAGACCTGGCTCTTTGGAATCAGGAAATTCAGGCTTATTTAGAAGGCGCCCATCCAAAAGAGGGCCATTGAGGAGGCGGGAATAATGAAAATTCACAATTGGATTGAGGCCTGGGAAAAAAAGGTGCCCTTGGCTATTCAGGAGCCTTGGGATCACGGCGGCAGGCAGCTTGGCTCCTTTGAAGGAGAACTCAAAGGGATTTTATTTTCTCTGGACCTTACCGAAAATGCTGTACAGGAGGCTGGAAAAAGGGAATATAACCTGATCTTCACCCATCATCCTGTTTTTTTCCATCCCCTTTCCCATTTTCTTCTGGATGACCCTAAGAATCGTCTGATCTGGTCTTGTTTGGAAAAAGGGATCTCTGTCTACTCTTCCCATACCGCCTTTGATTTTGTAGATGGGGGAGTCAATGACGTCTTGGCTGAAAGGTGCGGTTTTACAGAGGTTCAGCCCCTTCGAAAGAGAAATTCGGACGATCCCATTTATTCTTATTCTAAGGGAATGGGGAAAATAGGCAATATCTCTTCAATGAGCCTGGAAGAGTATGCTAGTTATTTAAAGAAAAGACTGGGATGCGAAAGCCTTGTTTATTACGGGAAAAAGGCGGACAGGATAAATAAAGCTGCCTGTTTAGGCGGGGCAGGTCTGGATTTTGCAAAGGATGCCATGGAAGCCGGCTGCCAGGTCTTTATCTCAGCAGATATGAAGTACCATGAAGCCCAGGACCTTGTTTGCCAGGGGCTCAGTTTGATTGATCTGGGTCACTATGCCTCTGAATTTCCAGCTCTTAACCGGGCGGCAGAATGGTCCAGGGAAATCAATTCAGAGATCCATCAGGTAGTTCTTCCTGGGGGATGGGAAAGTATTCGCTATTCAATTTCCTGAGCTTCCTGTGCTATAATAGGGGTCCGAAGTAAACCGGATCGTCGCGACAGGCTCGAGGAAAGTCCGTGCACCAAAGAGCAGGATGCCGGATAACGTCCGGTGGAGGTGACTCTAAGGATAGTGCAACAGAAAGAAACCGCCGAAAGGCAAGGGTGGAAAGGTGGGGTAAGAGCCCACCGGCGCCCTGGAGACAGGGCGGCCCTGTAAACCCCATCCGGTGCAAGATGAATGCCGAAATGCAGCTGCTCGCTGCGGCGAAACATCGCTGAAGTCCCCTGGCAACAGAGGAATGAGATAGATGACGATCAAAAACAAAACACGGCTTATCGGTTTGCTTCTGCTGGGGGCGCTGAAATTTTCAGCGCTCCTTGTTTATTGCCATTGACAGAATTAAGGACCGCTGGTAATATAAGGAAGTATCTTTTTGGGCACTGTTTGCCCTTTAGATTCTTCAGGCAAATCCTTCGCAGAGTCGATGTGCGAAAAAGAAATTGTCGAATATTCAAAACCCGCTTCCCTGACCGGCGGAGTCCAAATGGGCAGGGCAGAAAGAAAAGGAGCAAAAATGAAAAGCTATTTAGCAAAGCCCAGAGAGGTTGAGCACAAATGGTATGTCGTTGATGCCACCGATCAAGTCGTTGGCCGATTGGCTGCCAATGTTGCCAGCGTTCTTCGTGGGAAGCACAAACCGATCTACACCCCTAACGTTGACACCGGTGACTATGTCATTATCATCAATGCGGAAAAGGTCCGTCTTACCGGAGATAAGGCTCTCAAAAAAGAGTACCTTCATTACACCGGATATCCCGGTGGTGACCGTCATGTTCCTTACCAGGAAGTGCTGGAAAAGCATCCGGAAAGGATTCTTCAAAAGGCCATTGAGGGAATGCTTCCCCATAATTCTTTAGGCCGTCAGATGGGACGCAAGCTTCACATCTATGCTGGTCCTGACCATAAGCACCAGGCCCAGATGCCTGAAGAGCTGACTTTTGAGTAAGGAGGATGGACATGGATAATCAATATTATGGTACCGGCCGTCGTAAATCCGCTGTTGCCCGAGTTAGACTCTTGCCGGGAACGGGGAAGGTTTTGATTAATGGGAAACCAATGGATCAGTATTTTGCCTATCAGACCCTTCGAGACCTGGTCGTTTCCCCATTAAAATTAACAGGTAACCTGGATGGCTTCGATGTGAAGGCAAATGTGAAAGGGGGCGGCTTTACCGGCCAGGCTGGTGCGGTTCGTTTAGGCGTTGCCCGAGCCCTCCTTGACTTTAATCCGGATCTTCGCAAAAGCTTAAAGAGTGCAGGATTCCTTACTCGTGATTCCCGGAAAAAGGAACGCTACAAGTACGGCTTTAAGAAAGCCCGCAAGAGCCCACAGTTCTCCAAGCGTTAATTTTGGAAGAAAGTTTTTTGCTGGTTTTGTTCGTTTTTTAAACTTTTATTTCATAAAAAAAAGCACCGGACAGGATTTCCTGTCCGGTGCTTTTTTTAAATCATTACAGAAACTTAAGCTTTGGCCGCAGCGCGGGCCTCATCCGAAATCTTCTTGAACTTTGCTTCGTTATTAAGAATGAAGTCTTTGTTTTCTTTGGCTTTCTTCATGGAGAACCAGATGAAGAAGCAGGCACAGGCAAGACCTAAAATATAGGAGAAGGTGTAGGATTTTGGATTTCCTAAGAGCTTATCCACACGGAATCCCAGCTTGTCGTTATGGAAGATAAAGGACATGATATCGAAGGTATAGAAGAATCCTGGGATACCAGCGATGTACCATGGTTTGTCGTGAGCCTTCAAAAAGATGGTGATTAAGCAGAGGGCGAAAACGGCAACCAGCTGGTTAGCAAAGCCAAAGTACTGCCAGAGAATGTTGAACCCGTTGGCATTGGTTTTTGCCCACCAGAGAATCAGAATCGCAGGGATAAAGAGACAAGCGGAAAGCTGGACACGCTTACCCATGGTTTTCTGATCAATGTTGAACTGTTCGGAAACCATCAGTCGAAGTGAACGGAAGGCGGTATCACCAGAGGTAATCGGAAGAACGATAACGCCGGCAACTGCGATCATGCCGCCGATATTGCCCATAAAGCGGCGGGCAACTTCACCAACCATAAGGGTGGCGCCAATGGAAGTCTTTCCAGCTTCATTGTAAACAACCATTGCACCGGCTGCCCAGCACATAGCAATGAAACCTTCGCAAAGCATCATGTTGTAGAAAGTCTTGCGGCCTTCATACTCGGAAGTGACCGTACGGGAGATCATGGTAGCCTGAGTGCTGTGGAAACCTGACATAATGCCGCAGGCGACCGTGATAAAGAAGACCGGGATCAGTCTTTGACCCTTGGGGTGAACGGAGACTAAGGCTCCTTCAGTAATGGGGTGAAGGGCGTGACTTCCAGTAAAGAGAACGCCAATAAAGATACCGACTGCTGCGATCAAAAGGATGAAACCAAAGATCGGATAAATACGCCCAATGATCACATCAATGGGGAAGATGGTGGCGATGATATAATACAGGAAGATGCAGGCATAAATAATAACGATCGGGGTTCCGGTTGTCGCAACGCCTAAAAGATCGTGCGCAATCAGGTCTCCTGGGGTGTATACGAAAACGGCACCCACCAGAAGCATTAAGACCCAGATAATCGTAGAATATAAGCCCTTGGTTCCCTTGCCAATATAGTCGCCCATAAGCTTAGGCATCTGAGCGCCGCCCGCACGCATAGACATCATCGCGGAGAAATAATCGTGCATCGATCCTGCAATAACGCAGCCGATTGGGATGATCAAAAAGGCAATCGGTCCAAAGAGAATTCCTTGAATAGGCCCTAAAACAGGACCGGTACCGGCGATGTTTAAGAGCTCGATCAGCTGGTTTTTCCAGCTTTTCATTCCGACATAGTCAACGCCATCAGCCATTGCGATAGCCGGTGTTGGACGATCATCCGGTCCAAATACCTTTTCACAATAGCGGCCATATAATGCGCCGCCGCCGATGAGGATGACCAGGCCAATAATAAATAGAACCATAAAGTCCCTCCTAAAAAATAATAAAAATAATAGAAACAATGATCACGAATCCGACTCTGCGGGTTCACTTTAATATTAATCTTAAAAGTAGCCTTTTTCAAGTATCCCCAATATATCGGGCCCCATTTATTCCTATTTACTAAGGAGGGATTTTTCCTAAAAGCGGGCGATATTGTGCCCGCCCGGCCCCTGTGATATGATAATAAAAGTTTACGGAGGGAATCATGTCTAGCTTATTTGGAATTATAAGTAAATATAAAAGTCAGCTGACATTGCTTCCGGTGACCATTTTAATTTTTGTGGTTCTGTCCATGATCCTTTTTATCCTTTTTCGCCGAGATCGGCTGATGAAGTATGTTCCCGCCCTTGCGGGAATCCTTTTAGGGATTTTATTTTTGATTTTCGGCTTTTTAAACATCACCCAGAAAAATGGGCTGGAGTGGGTTTGGAGGGGAATCGCCGTCTTTGTAGCCGGTTGCATATCACTGGCAACCGCATGGCTTTTGGCCATTTTTTCAAGCTTTGTAAATC
>CAMYOR010000036.1 GCA_947278105.1 uncultured Tissierellia bacterium | reverse complement strand
GGGTTGGAGAACGGGTCCGGGCTCGTGTAGAATATATCCAGCCGGACGGAAAAATTGCCTTCAGTGCCCTATCTTCGATGGGTCAAAGGATTCATGAGGATGCTGAGGTTCTTCTTAACCAATTAAAAAAGAACCGGGGCTTTCTAGAAGTCGATGATCATACCAAGCCTGAAGAGATTAAGGCCTCTTTTCATATGAGCAAGAGTCAGTTCAAAAATGCTGTTGGCCGCCTCTTGAAAGAGCGAAAAATTCGTTTTGAAAGGGGAGGGATTCGTCTGTTGGAAGAGAAAGAAGAAAACAGTAAGTAGTTTAGAGCAAAATTCATCTACGCTTTTAAAAGGAGGATATTGTGGCAGAAAACAGATTATTAGCCGAAGTAGATCAACATAAAATTTACGATTCGGATGTTCAGGGCCTGATGCGTGCGATGGGGCCCCAGGGAGCTTCTTTTGCAGGAGAAGAAGGAATTCGCCAGCTTACCGATGAGCTGATTAACCAGGAACTCCTTTATCTTGAGGCCAGGGATACCCACATGGATGAAGATCAAGAATTTCGAGATAAGATGAACGTCATCGAAAAACAAATGCTTCAGCAGTACGCCCTGGGAAAACTTCTTGGTCAGGCAAAGGTTACGGATTCCGAAGTGGAAGCGGATTATGAAAAACACAGGGACGACCTTAAGCCCCTCTACCTATTTAATGCCGACCATATTCTACTGGAAGGGGAAGAGGAGGCAAAGGAAGTAAAGTCTCGCCTGGATAGGGGGGAGAGGTTTGAAAACCTGGCCCAGGAAAAATCCACCTGCCCCTCAGGTAAAAATGGTGGAAGCCTGGGAGATTTTAGAAGCGGACAGATGGTAGAGCCCTTTGAAAAAGCCTGCATGGAAATGGAAGAAGAGACTATTTCAGATCCGGTTCAAAGCGAATTTGGCTGGCATATTATCCGCTTAAATTCCAGAAAACTTCAGCGGGGAACAGAATTAAATGAAATGAAGGAAGAGATTCGTCACCGGCTAACTCTTTTAAAACAGCAGGATATTTATAAGAATAAACTCAGGGAAGTGGAAGAAAAGCATGATGTAAAGAGGCACCTGAACAAATAAAGACTGAAGGGATGTCCGATGGAAATCACTGACGCGAAAAATAAAAATCTTCTTTTTCAATATTTTGATAGGCTGACCCGTTATCCGAGGTATCCAGAGGATCTTTCCTCGGATGCTTTTCTGCGGCTGATTCGCTCGATGGGATACCATCCCTTTCAGGACAAGTCTTACAATGTAATTCTTCAGCTTCCGCCCTCTCCAGGACTGGAAGAAGCCCCCAGGCTGATTCTCCAGGGACATTTAGATATGGTTTGCCTAAAAGAAGAAGGATTGGACCACGATTTTTCTATCGACCCCATCCGGATTGTTGAAGAGGGTGGCTGGCTAAGAGCCAAAGGAACCAGCCTAGGGGCCGATAATACCATGGGTCTTTCCATGATGTTGGCCCTTTTGGACGAACCGATCCCCTTGCCTCAGACTCGTTTCATTTTTACCAACGGCAAGGTCAGAGGAATGCACGGGGCAAAAAATCTTGAATCCCGTTTTCTGGATGCCGATATCCTGGTGAACCTCGATTCAAAAATTGAGGGAATTGTCGGGACCTCCTCTTCAGGAGGGATGATCGGAAGCCTTGAAATTCCTTTAAAACGCTCCTCTTTTAGTAAGAAAAGGGCCCAAGTTAGGATCAGGGTTGACGGCCTTCGGGGAGGAAACGCCGGGGACGATATTTTAGATGTTCGTTCCAATGCGATTAAAGTACTTGCGGATTTTCTTTGGCGAATCGATCAAAGCAGCCAAATCCTCATCAACTCTTTTTATGGCAATACCTATGAATCGGTGATTCCAAGCTTTGCCCAGGCCATCATTTCCTTTCCTGTGGAGGAAAGCGAAAGGGTTTTTGAGGCCATGGCTGGGGTTAGAGATGAGCTTTCTGATAACCTCTTAAAATCAGATCCCGATTTTCGTTTTACTTGGGACCAGGGTACTTCTCTTGATCCTCCCATGGACCACCCTTCCTCTCAGCGTCTCCTCAATTTGATCATGATGCTGCCTCATGGTGTCTTTACTATGAAAGCGGGGACCGACCAGATCGAAAGCTCCGATAACCTTTATTCCGTTATCACGGAAAAACAAAGCGCTCGAATTCGGATCTCCCTACGCACTTCAAGTTTAAAAAAAGGGAAGGAACTAGAAGAAAAAATTTTACAGATTGTTCAAACCTTTTCAGGAACAGGTACCTTTGAAGAAGGCGATCCAGCCTGGATTCGCCGGGAAAGATCGCTTGTCCGGGACCTTTATTTTAAGGTTTATTCACAAATGACAGGAAATCAAGCCGGGGAGGGCGCTCTACATTCGGCCAATGAATGTGGAATTTTTCAAAGAAAGAATCCGGAATTAGATCTGATTTCTATCGGTCCGGACATGAAGGATACGCAAACTTTAAAGGAGCGAGTGTCCATGGATTCTTCGTTAAGAACCTATTTGCTCCTTCGCAGGCTCATTCGCGAAATCGCCCAAACTCGAAGGGAATAAGAGTATAATAATCTTATAAATTGTCTCGAATAACAAAAGCAAAGGGAGAGAAAAAAATGACCGACAAAGAAGAAAAGAAATGCTGCTGCGGACTGGATCATCCGGATCATGCACATAAAGGCGAAGAAGAATTTATAGACGATGATTTCTACGAAGCCGATACTTTGGTTTTGACTTTAGAAGATGATACGGAAGTGGAATGCGAGATTATGGACATCTTTTCTTTTGAGGGGAAGGATTATATCGCTCTTCTTCCGGAGGATAGTGATTCGGATTCTCTTTTGCTTTACGGTTATGAAGAAACCGATAACGAAGAAGAGGCGATCCTTACGATGATTGAGTCAAAAGAAGAATTTGACAAAGTCGCAGAAGCCTATTATCAGCTCCTTCAATCTGATATGGATGAAATGGATGAATTGCAGGACGGCCCTGAGGACCAGGAATGATGAGGAGGAATTAGAGATGGTAACGTTCGTGTTAGGACTTTCCGGTAGCGGCAAAACAAAATGGCTGATCAAGCAGGCCAATAAAGAAATGCAGTCGGGAAATGGAAATATCATTTTTATCGATTCAGATAACGAGCATATTTTTACCCTAGACCATGATGTGCGTTTAGTCGATGCTTCCGAATATCAGATTAATAATCTGGATAAGTTTTATGGTTTTGTTGCCGGGATTATTTCCTCGGATTTTGATATTGAAAAAATCTATATTGACGGCGCCTATAACCTTTTAGACTTAAACTCAGAAGAAAATCTAGCGGATCTTACTCATATGCTGGCAGTCCTCTCTGAGGAAAACGAAGTGAATATCTTTGTGGGCTTAGATCAGACGAAAGACGCATTTCCATCGGACGATCGCATTGATTTCATTGAGCTGTCTGCGGATTAACCAGAGTTTTTTCATGGCGCGGCCTCAGGGACGCGCTATTTTTTTAGCTTTGTCCCTGCCAGAGGAATAATTTTGGTGAAAAACATCCTGGGAGAAGGACCTTGAGAGAAATCGTTATTGGAGAAAATGACAGCGGTCAAAGACTTGATCGCTTTTTGAGTAAGTATTTACCTGGGGCTTCCGGGTCTTTCCTTCAAAAAATGATCCGCACAAAAAAAATTAAATGCGGGGGAAAAAGGGCTGCGGCTGATCAGATTTTATTGACCGGGGACAGGATCCAGTTTTACCTTTATGAGGAAACTCTGTCCTCGCTTGAGAAAAACCAGTCAATTCCAAAATCAAAGATTAAACTTTCCATCGTTTATGAAGATGAAGACATTGCGGTGATTGACAAACCTCCGGGCCTACTCACTCATGCAGCGACACCCCGTGACTACGGCAATACTGTTGTGGATGCTTTTGTGGACCTGATGATTCAAAGAGATTGCTACCATCCGCGTTTGGAAAATTCTTTTAAACCTTCTCTGGCAAACCGCCTGGATTACGATACGGGTGGACTTTTGATCGGTCTGAAAAATCATCGGTCCGCCATGGCCGTCAACAAGGCCTTGGCCGCCGGAAGAGTGGAAAAATATTATCTTTGTTACTGCGAGGGAAAGTTGGATAAAGACCGGTTCATTAACTTAAAGCTGGAAAAATTCGGCAAAGAGATGAAGGTTTCTGAAGGGGGAAAAAGAGCCCTTACCTGGGTTCATCCCCTTTTCATTGGCAAGGGTTTCACCTATGCCGAGATTTTTCTTGAAACAGGAAGATACCATCAGATCCGGGCTCATATGGCTTCTATTGGCCACCCTCTCCTTGGGGACGAGCGTTATGGGAAGGGAAGAGGCGGCTTAGGAAAGACTGGACCTTTTCGGGGTCAGCTTTTGCTCTCCTCAAGGCTTTGTTTTCGGGAGGTCGAGGGGCTTAATCAGCTCAATGGTCTGGTTTGTGAGTCTCTTCAGATTCACCAATTTGAAAACCTGTGCGATTCCTTAAACAGGATGAGCGAAAACTAGTGTCGGGCAAAAACAGAAAGAGCTGGAGAGAACAATGAAAATTCTTTTAGTCGAAGATGAAGCACCCATCCGTGCTTTTACGAGAATCAACCTGGAAAATGAGGGCTTTGAAATCCTCGAAGCGGAAACAGGAGAAAAGGGGATCGAGATTGCTCGAAGCGAGCATCCGGCCATGGTCATACTGGATTTAATGCTTCCTGGAATTGACGGCTATGAGGTTTGTCAGACCCTTCGGGAGGAGCTGCCCTCCATTGGGATTATTATGCTTACGGCAAAAAGTCAGGAAGTAGACCGTATCTTAGGTTTGGAAAAAGGGACCGACGATTATATGGTCAAGCCCTTTAATCCCCATGAACTCGTATTAAGGGTCCGTTCCTTAATGCGCCGGCTTAATCTTCAGGACGGGCCCCCATATTCTGCGGGAAAGCTTCAGGAAGGGCCATTTTTGCTGGATAAAAATGCCCGAGCCCTCTACAAAAATGAAAGAGAGATGGACCTCACCCCCACGGAGCTTGCCATTGTAAAAATATTTTTAGAAAATGCGGGCAAGGCAATGACTCGGGAAGAACTTTTAAACCAGGTCTGGGGAACAGAATATACCGGCGAAACCAAGATTGTGGATGTAAACATCCGCCGAATTCGGGCAAAGATTGAAGAAAATCCAGCGAAGCCTGAATACCTTGAAACGGTCTGGGGGGTTGGATACCGTTGGAAGAGAAGCTAGAAAATAAGGACAGTGAGAAGAACAGGGGCCCATCCGTGAAAAGACAGATTCCTCCGATGGATACCATCGCCTTCAGAATCATGGGCTTTTCTGTCCTAATTCTTTTGGCCCTGGCCCTTGTTTTTGAAATTTTTTATTATACTTCCATTAAAAGTTATTATTACGATACTGTAGCTGGCAGCCTGACCAATCAGGCTGCCTATAATGCGGACTTGTATTTAACCTATCTTTCAAACGAAGATCTAAATCAGGTGGTCGTGGATAATAAAAACCAGTTCTACCGGTCAGACTCTGCCCAGGTGCAGATATTAAGCAATTCTGGAACGGTTCTTTATGATTCCATTGGGACCGATCAGGTGGGAAAGCCCCTTTCCACCGAGGATGTTCGGATGGCCCAGGAAGGGCAGTCCAGTCATTACCGGGGAGAAGCGGCATATACAAAGGAGCCGGTCATGAGTGTCTCCACCCCCCTTCATTCCCAAAATGGTCAGGTGGGCATTCTCCGTTTAACCACTTCCTTAAGTAAAACCAATGAACTAATTAACCAGAGATTTTCCCTGTCAGTTTTTTTTGTCATGGGAACGGTTATCGTTGGACTCATTCTATCCTATTGGCTTTCTCGCTCTATCACAAAACCGATTGAGCAGCTGACACGGGTAGCCCGAAAGATCGCTGACGGGCAGACGGATGTCCTTGCCGATGAAACAACGATGGGAGAGATTGGGGACCTGGGCCGGGCAATGAACACAATGTCTGAAAATATTCGGCAGAAGGAGAGAATAAAAAATGATTTTATCTCCTCGGTTTCCCACGAGCTCAGGACCCCCCTTACTTCAATTAAAGGTTGGGCTCTGACCCTTCAATCCGAAGGAATGAGCCAGGAGATCCAAAAAGAAGGGCTGAAAATTATTGAAAAAGAATCCGAACGGCTCAACTCAATGGTCGAGGAGCTTTTGGACTTTTCCCGTTTTCTTTCGGGCCGGATTGACTTAAATAAGACAAAATTTGATCTTATCCAGGTCGCAAATAACCTGGTTGCCCAGCTTCGCCCTCGGATCCGGGATAAGGAATTGGATATCGTCTATCATTACAGCCAGCCACAGATCGATATTGTCGCCGATGAAAACCGGGTTAAGCAGATGCTCTTAAATATTTTAGATAACTCCATCAAGTTCATCAATCCTCGGGGAACCATTTTTATCGAAATCACTTTAGAAAGGGATTGGGTTAAAATATCCATCACCGACACCGGAATTGGTATTTCCGAAAATGAAATTGCCTTTGTTACCGAAAAATTTTGGAAGGGTTCGTCGAGCCAGTCGCATTCCGGTCTGGGCCTTTCCATATGCGAAGAGATCGCAAAGGCTCATGGAGGCTTCTTAACCATTAAATCGACCGTGAATGTGGGAACGACGGTAACCATTGACTTGCCGGTGGAAAATGTTTAGGAGGATGCAGATGAAAAAGTTTTTTAAAACCCTTGCCATCATCTTCGCTCTTTTGTTTTTCCTCTCTTCCTGCCTGAGCACAAACAAAGACAAGAGTGTAGATATCAATGCCTATATTCAGGCCCCTCAGACGATCAGCCAGGCCCTTCAGGGAGTTTGGAGACTTGATCAGATTAAAGATCTCAAAGAAGGACAGACGAACCTTCCCCGTTTTCAAAAGGGAGAGCAGCTTTACATTGATCCAAATTTGGTCGCCATTGGGGATTATGCGACCACCCATCCCAATTTTTCTAGCAAGTATGTTGCCCTTTCTGCCTATCTTTCATCCCACCTGGTTGCCCCCGAAAAGGTGCCTAGCAATCAAGAAAATGTCACTATTTACATGGTCAGGGATAACGATCTTTTTTCAGTGGACCTGATCCGTGAAGATCCGGACCATATCCTCTTCATTTATGAGGCCCGGCTCTATTGTCTGGTAAAAGAAAAAAACCGGGTCCCCGATGAGATTATTGACCGCTATCAAAATTTTTCCAAAACCGAGCGCCGGGAAGATCTTGTCGAGAAGAAGCAAAGGCTCACGTCGACCCTTGTGGGTGTTCGAGAGCAGAGAATTGGGGAGGATGGATATCCCATCAGCGATTATTCGACCTACCTTCTCTATGAAGATCCCAAAAATACCCGAGTACATGTGTATAAACTCAACCGGATGTTTTTCCCGGGCCCCGACAATGGCTATAAAATTCTGGATTATATCGCCGGAGAGATTGATCTGAAGACTGGAAAAAGAAAGGGACGGTTCCTCTACTACGATGCGGAAGATTTTGAGAAAAAGAGGACCACTGCTATGGAAGACGAGGATGGAAGAGAGATTACCTTTATTTCACCGGAATTTATATCCTTCCGAAAAACGGTTTCTTCCCCCAACCGGGAGGCGCCAAAAAATTTTGAAATTCAAAGAATCAGTCAGATTAATGAGAAAAATGCCCTAAATATCAATGAGCTTGCCATTGAATCTCCCAAACAGACTCTTCAGTCTCAGATTCAAGACCAGCTCAACATTCTGGATCCCCAGGGAAAGATTGATCCACGAAGCTCCCCCGACGACCTGACCAATATTGGCATCATTCGTCAAACCACAGAATGGGTTTTTATTACCTCAAGATTTTGGAAGTCAGGGGACCAATACCTGCCGGCCTATATCCCACTTTCTCTGGTTTCCAAGGTGAAATTTTTCAACAATTCCGAGGAACCCTACTCCTGGTCGAGAATCAAAACCAAATATACTCAGGCAGAAACTGCAAGTCAGTCACCGGCAAAGGACCGGCTCCTGGTAAAGACTGAAAATGAAATTCACTATACCAAACTTATCGGAGAGGACATCGCCGCAAGGGCAGACCTGAGTATTCAGATTAAGCCCGGCTCGGAGATTATTATGATTTCCTATTTTTCTGATGAAAAAGCCCAGCAGCTGGCAAAAGCATTTCTCAAACAATCTCTTGCCCAGCCCCTGTCTCTTATACACATCTGACGCTGCCGACG